>JBOICD010000095.1:0-10063 GCA_050739855.1 Pseudomonas sp. | reverse complement strand
GGCTTCTGGTGCAAGCATTTCATGCACTTCAGGTTGCGGCGCGCCAATTACATGAGGCACCACCAGCAGCACCACACCCAGCGCTTTGAGCAGCCAGTTGTGGGCGAACACGATCAATCCAAGCCCGACGGCGGTGGCGGCAGCGGTACCTACCCACCAGGCTTGACGCTGGGCCAGATCGGCTGCAGCAGTGCCTGGCAGTTCTGGTGGCAGGCCCAGGGTGGGGGCCAGACAGAACACGGCAAAGCCACCCAGGCCCCACAGTGCGCCACTGACCACGCTGTTTGGCGCGCGCAGGGTATACAGTGCGGCCAGGATCAGGGCAAAGCCGACAGCGACCACCAGGTTACCGCCCGTGGTCGACAGCACGCGCTGCCAGCCGTCTTCCGGCGCCCAGGCTTCGCTGTCGTGGTGGTGATCGGCAGCCACACCAGGGGCATGTTCATGCGCTTCAACCGCAGGCGCTGCGCTTTCATAGGTTTCCGCCTGAAGAATCAGCGGCGCGACCCAGAAGCTTTGCAACAGGGTCAACAGCAGGGCGGCCAGCAGGCCGGCAAACCCTGCGGTACTGGCAATACGCTTGATCATCGGACGGCACTCAGTGGCAAGGGAAGGCGGCGCTGTGACGGGTATCGTGGGCAGCGTTGTGCACCGCTTCGATGTGCGAGAAACCGGCGAAATAGACCAGGCACAGGCCCAGCAGCGAGGCACCGACGGCAACCAGCAGGCGCTGACTGAGGCTTGAAGGGGTAACGGCTGAGTGACTGGCGGTACTGATAGGCATGGCGCTTTCCTCTTGGTGTTGTTCGGCAACAGGCAAGCGCAAGAAACCCCTGCACGGAACTCGCCCAGGGGTTGCAACAGCGCCCGCCCACCGCGGGTTTGTCAGATCAGTGTCGGGCCGGTCTCCGGGCTGATGAGGGCTGAAAGACTGCTCAGCCAAAGGCGTCACCTTCCCATGCCGGACTACAGGCACAGTGGTTCTGACGCTTTTCTCACTTACCGTTGCGGGGGCAGCACCGGAGTTGTCGTACACCTCTGATAAAAGATGTATGACGCACCGGTTTCCCAGTTTCACCCTGTCAAGGGCACCCAAACGAATAGCGCTAGCAAATCACGGGTGAGGGCAGGCGTCAATCGTGACAGCAGTTGACCGCTCACCGGGCACTGCGTAGCCTAGCCGCTTCGAGGTTCTTCGGCGCTGGCCGAAGCTAAGACGGGAACACGGTCAAAGCCGTGGCTGCCCCCGCAACTGTAAGCATTGAAAGGTTCGACATAGCCACTGCGTCCCTGCGGGAAGGCGTCGTTCGACTGGCCTGTGGCCGGTGCAATGCAAGCCAGGAGACCTGCCTCGAACAGTTTCCGACATAAACCGGGCGGGGTGATCCGGTGGCGAACGCGCCCAGGTAGTGATGCCGGCGGCTCTCGTCCCGCATGCCCGCCATCCTGCCAAGGGCATCGACATGAAAACACTGGCCAAACTCCCCGTCACCATCGTTACCGGCTTTCTCGGCTCGGGTAAAACCACGCTGCTGCGGCATATGCTCGACAACGCTCAGGGGCGGCGCATTGCGGTGATCGTCAACGAGTTCGGCGAGCTGGGCATCGACGGCGAGATCCTCAAGCAGTGCAGCATCGGTTGCACTGAAGAAGAGGCCAGCGGCCGCGTCTATGAACTGGCCAACGGTTGCCTGTGCTGCACCGTGCAGGAAGAGTTCTTCCCGGTGATGCGTGAACTGGTGGCCCGTCGTGGCGATCTGGACCATATCCTCATCGAAACCAGCGGCCTGGCGCTGCCCAAACCACTGGTGCAAGCCTTCCAGTGGCCAGAGATCCGCAACGCTTGCACGGTTGACGCGGTGATCACCGTGGTCGACAGCCCGGCCGTGGCCGCAGGCACCTTTGCCGCCTACCCGGACCAGGTCGATGCCCAGCGCAAACTCGACCCGAACCTGGACCACGAGTCGCCACTGCACGAACTGTTCGCCGACCAGTTGGCCAGCGCCGACCTGGTAGTGCTGAACAAGGCTGACCTGATTGCCGCCGATGACCTGGCCAAGGTCCGCGCCGAAGTGCAGGAAGAGCTGCCGCCAGCGGTCAAGGTGATCGAAGCCAGCAGCGGTCGTCTGCCACTGGAAGTGCTGCTGGGCCTTGGCGCCGAATCGGAAGCGCATATCGATGGCCGTCGCACTCACCACGATTCGCATCATGACGGCGATGACCACGACGATCATGACCACGATGCCTTCGACTCGATCTCCATCGAACTGCCTGAAGCCGACGAAAGCCTGCTGCTCGACGCCTTGACCCAACTGGTGGTGCAGCACGGCATCCTGCGGGTCAAAGGCTTTGCGGCGATCCCCGGCAAACCGATGCGTTTGCTGATTCAGGGTGTGGGCACCCGCTTCGACAAACACTTCGACCGCGCCTGGCGCAGTGAAGAGCCGCGCACCACGCGCCTGGTGCTGATCGGCCAGGAACTGGATGCGGCCCAACTGGAAGCGGGCCTGCGCGCCGCCTTGAGCGCCTGATCCATGCACCTGCTGCGGACCCAGCCCGGTGGTTTTGTACCGGACGACAGTATTGCCGATCTCGGCCAGACCCCGGCCGAGCTGGTTATTCTCTGCAGCGGTGACTCACACCTGGCGCTGCTGGCCGAAACCGCCCAGCAGCTGCCCGAGGATTTCCCCAGCCTGCGTCTGGCCAACCCGATGCAGGTGCAAAACCATGCCTCGGTCGACCTGTATGTCGACGAGGTATTGCGCCATGCCAAGGTGATCCTGGTGTCGCTGCACGGTGGCGTTGGCTATTGGCGCTACGGTGTCGAGCAACTGCTGGAGCTCGCTGCCCGTGGCGTGCAGTTGATCCTGGTGCCGGGTGATGATCGCCCCGATCCGGAACTTACCTGTTTAAGTACCGTGTCGGCAGAGCAAGCCGAGCGGCTTTGGCACTTCTTGCGCCAGGGTGGCAAGGCCAATGCCCTGAACCTGTTCAACTGCCTGGCCAGCCAGTGGCTGCAGCGCGATTACCCCTGGAGCGAGCCGCAACAGCTGCCACGCACGACGGTGTATCACCCGCGCAAAGCCAGTGCCGAGTTGGCTGACTGGTTTTCACAATGGCAGGTTGAACAGCCGGTGGTGCCGATCCTGTTCTATCGCTCGCACCTGCAGGCGGCCAACACTGCCTTTATCGATACCTTCTGCGAGCGCTTGCAACTGGCTGGGCTTAATCCTTTGCCGATTGCAGTGGCCAGCCTTAAAGAGGCCGGTTGCCTGAGTCAGGTCGAAGACTGGCTCGATCAGGTCGACGCTGGATTGATCATCAATACCACCGGCTTTGCCCAGTCCAGCCCCGAGCAACCGCACTTGCGGCCGTTTCGCCGGGATATCCCGGTGTTGCAGGCGATCTGTGCTCAAGACAATCAGCCAGGCTGGGAAACCAGCGAGCAAGGCCTGGGCGCCCGCGACCTGGCTATGCATATTGTCTTGCCGGAGCTGGACGGGCGCATCATTACCCGGCCGATCAGCTTCAAGGACCTGGCCTGGCGCAGCGAGCGCAGCCAGTCGGATGTGGTCTGTTATCGCCCGCATGCCGAACGCATGGACTTTGTCGCTGAACTGGCGCGGCGCTGGTGCGCGCTGGCGCAGTTGCCCAACCCGGACAAGCGCGTCGCCCTGATCCTGGCCAACTACCCGACCCGCGATGGGCGCATCGGTAACGGCGTCGGCCTGGACACGCCAGCGGCAGCCTTGAACATCCTCCGCGCCCTGCAAGCCCAAGGCTATCCGCTGAGCGCCTTGCCCGACAACGGCACGGCGCTGATCCAGGCGCTGCTCGGCGGCGTCAGCAATGATCTGGACAGCCTGGACCAGCGCCCCTGCCTGCAAAGCATGGGGTTGGAAGACTATCGTACCGCCTTTGCCGCCTTGCCCCAGGCCAATCAGGACGCCGTGCGCGAGCGCTGGGGCGAGCCGGAGCAGGACCCGATGTTCCGCAGCGGGCGGATGATGGTCGCCGGTCTGCGCTTTGGCCTGACCTTCGTCGGCATCCAGCCGGCCCGTGGCTATCAACTGGATCAGAGCGCGGTGTACCACGATCCCGATCTGGTACCGCCGCATGGCTACCTGGCGTTCTATTTCTGGCTGCGCCACGGCTTTGCCGCCGACGCCTTGATCCATGTCGGCAAGCACGGCAACCTGGAGTGGCTGCCGGGCAAGGGCGTCGGCCTGTCCGCCAGTTGCTGGCCGGACGCGTTGCTCGGGCCGTTGCCCAACATCTATCCGTTCATCGTCAATGACCCGGGTGAGGGCGCCCAGGCCAAGCGTCGGACCCAGGCGGTGATTATCGATCACCTGATGCCGCCGTTGACCCGTGCCGAAACCTACGGGCCGCTGCGTCACCTCGAAGCGCTGGCCGACGAGTACTACGAGGCGCAACTGCTCGACCCGCGCCGCGCCCGCGAACTGCAACGGGACATTCTCGAGCTGGTGCGCGATAACCATATTGACCGCGAGCTGCAGCTTGAAGGCGCGCTGGATGATGCGGCGGTATGGTTGCCACGTCTGGACACTTACTTGTGCGACCTCAAGGAGTCGCAGATCCGTGACGGCCTGCATGTGTTTGGTGAGTCGCCGAGCGGACGCTTGCGCATCGATACGTTGTTGGCTCTGTTGCGAGTCGAGCGTGGTGATGGCCGTGGCGCCAATGCCAGCTTGCTGCGAGCATTGGCCAGAGCCATGGCGCTGGGGTTCGATCCGCTCGATTGCGACCTTGGTGAGCCTTGGAACGGTCCGCGGCCGGCACTGTTGCAGGCGCAGGATGAAGCGCTTTGGCGTACCACCGGGGACACCCGCGAACGCCTGGAAATGCTCGCCGGGCATTACATCGAGCAGACCCTGACAGGTGCCGTCCAGGTTCCGCATGAGCCACTGTGGTCAGACGTGCGCTGCGTGCTTGAGGCCCTGCAACAAACCGTCGCGCCGCAACTGGACGCCTGTGGCCCGGCTGAACTGCAAGGGCTGCTAGCGGCCCTGCAAGGGCGCTTCGTTCCGGCAGGCCCCAGTGGCGCCCCGAGTCGCGGCCGCCTCGATGTGCTGCCGACCGGCCGCAACTTCTATACCGTCGATGTGCGCAACCTGCCAACGACCACGGCCTGGCGCATCGGCTTTGCCTCGGCCAACCTGATCCTTGAGCGCCACCTGCAGGACCACGGCGATCACTTGCGCCAGCTCGGCCTGTCGGTGTGGGGCACGGCGACCATGCGTACCGGCGGCGACGATATCGCCCAGGCCATGGCCCTGCTTGGCGTGCGCCCGGTATGGGCCAGCGGCAGCCAGCGGGTCGACGACTTCGAGATCCTGCCGTTGAGCCTGCTGGATCGGCCACGGGTGGATGTGACGTTGCGGGTCTCGGGGTTCTTCCGCGATGCCTTCGGCAACCTCATCAAGCTGTTCGATGCGGCGGTGCAGGCGGTGGCCGCGCTGGACGAACCTGATGACCTCAACCCGCTCGCCGCCAGGGTACGCAGCGAGCGTGCCGAATTCGAGCGTCAGGGCATGAGCCAGGAGCAGGCTGCACGGCAGGCCGGCTGGCGGATTTTCGGCGCCAAACCCGGTGCCTATGGCGCCGGCGTGCAGAACGCAATCGACGGGCACTTGTGGCATGAGCGCAAGGACCTCGCCGAGGTCTACCTCAACCACGGTGGCTATGCGTATGGCGCCGCGGACGAAGGGACGCCGGCGCGCGCCGACTTTGCCCGGCGCTTGAGCCAGGTTCAGGCGGTGATTCAGAACCAGGATAATCACGAGCACGACTTGCTCGATTCCAACGACTATTACCAGTTTCAAGGTGGCATGCTGGCGGCCGTGGAAAGTCTGGGCGGCAAGCCAGCGGCCAGTTACCACGGTGACCACAGTCAGCCGGACCGTCCGCGCATTCGCACCTTGAAAGAAGAGCTCAACCGGGTTATCCGCGCCCGTGCGCTCAATCCGAAATGGATAGACGGGGTCAAGCGTCACGGCTACAAAGGTGCCTTCGAGCTGGCGGCCACCGTCGATAACCTGTTCGCCTTCGATGCCACCACGCACCTGATTGACGATCACCATTACCAGTCGCTGGCCGAGGCCTATGTGCTTGACGCTGCGACCCGCGACTTTATCCGTCAGCACAACCCCCAGGCCCTGCGCGACATCACCGAGCGCCTGCTCGAAGCCCAGCAGCGCGGTCTGTGGGAGCAACCGGGGGACTACCGAGAGGCCCTCGAAGAGCAACTGCTGGACGGTGAAGAAGAGACTTGAAATGACTGAGCCTGTACATTTTCCGCTGTCTGCCGTGGTCGGTGCCGAAGCGTTGAAGCTCGCGCTGTGCCTGACTGCCATCGATCCGAAAATCGGTGGCGTATTGATCGAAGGTCCTCGCGGCATGGCCAAGAGTACGCTGGCCCGGGGCCTGGCCGATCTGCTTGGTGAGGGGCCGTTCGTGACCCTGCCATTGGGCGCCAGTGAAGAGCGCCTGATCGGCACGCTTGACCTGGACGCCGCGCTGGCCCAGGGCAAGGCGCAGTTTTCTCCAGGCGTACTGGCCAAGGCTGACGGTGGTGTGCTTTATGTCGATGAGGTCAACCTGCTGGCCGATCATCTGGTCGACTTGCTACTGGACGTTGCCGCCAGCGGTACCAACCGGGTCGAGCGCGATGGTATTTCCCACCGCCACAGTGCCCGGTTCGTGCTGATTGGCACAATGAACCCGGAAGAGGGCGAGCTGCGTCCGCAGTTGCTCGATCGCTTTGGTCTCAACGTCGCCCTCGACGGCCAACCGGCACCCGAGGCCCGTGGGCAGATTATCCGTCGGCGGCTGGACTTCGACGCCGACCCCGAGGCTTTTTGCCTGCAGTGGGCCGAGGCGCAAGCGCAATTGCGCGCCCGTTGTCAGGCCGCCCGTGAACAGTTGACGCATATTGCCCTGGACGATCAGGCCTTGGCGCAGATCACCGAGCGTTGCTTTGCTGCCGGGGTCGATGGCTTGCGCGCCGACCTGGTGTGGCTGCGTGCCGCCCGTGCTCATGCCGCCTGGCGCGGTGCCGGGCAGATCGATGCAGAGGATATAGAGGCAGTGGCCGAGTTTGCCTTGCGCCATCGGCGTCGCGAGGTGCCGCAACCGCCTGTGCACAGCCCGGCGCCGGAACCTCAAGGTGGCCATGCCTCGAGTACCCAGCAAGGGCAGGGCGCCTGGGGCGAAATGCCGCCGCAAGCGACCGCGACCGGTGCCCGCCGCGAGGTGCCGAACTGGGCAAAAAAGCCTTGAGCATCCGTCGCCCCCGGACGGCGGATGCCAGACCCCGCCCAGGTGCGATCAAGCAAGGACCGCGCGGGCGTGTCCGCGAGGCCGCACAGGGCACAACCGTGGCCTGGCCGGCTACCTTGCTCAAAGGCCGTCCCCGTCAGCGCCGTGACCTGTGCTGGCAGCAACGCACGGCCAGCGCTCATGAACTGTGGTTGGTGATTGTCGATGCCTCGGCCTCGACCCGGCGTTATCAGGCCTTGAGCCAGGCCAAGGGCCTGCTGGCCGGGTTTTTCGATCAGGCTTACCGGCAACGCGCGCGCCTGACCCTGCTCACTGCCAGTGGCCATGCCCCGCGCTGGCAGCGCCATGGCCTTAAAGCCTCGGCAGCTTTGCAGCCTTGGCTCGACAGCCTCGGTGCAGGTGGCGGGACGCCTTTGCTGGCCGCTTTGGAGCAGGCGCGGCACTGGCTACAGGCACGCCAGCGTCAGTATCCGCAGGAGCAGCAGCGCTGCCTGGTGTTGACCGACGGTCGGCTCCAGGCCTGGGAGCCACTGCAACCGTTGCCATGCCCGAGCCTGTTAGTGGATATCGAGCGTTCGCCAGTGCGTTTGGGCCGCGCGCGTTTATTGGCGCAGCAGTTACAGGCCGACTACCGGTCGATTGAAAGTTTCAAGGTGGTTGGATAAATAAGGCGCGTACGGAAACTGTACGAAAGTGTCGCTGCGACCTGGTGTCGCAGTATAACTTTTGAAACAGTTAACTTGCTTGCCGCGCATCACGAAGATGCGCGGCGATCATAGTAAGCAGGTACCGGTGATACTTACTTCGGCATCGACCAGGGTTGCAGGTGGCAACCTTGTTTTTGCAACTCGGCGCGCATCTCTTCAATCAAACTGGCCAGTTGGTCGGGGTCGGAGTAGGTGCTGCTCGGCACCTGCTTGCCACCAATGCGGGTGCTGGTCCGGTCGATCACTGCCAGGCTCAGTTCACCCGTACCGTTAGGCGAATCCCAGGCAACACACTGGAAGGGTTCGAAGGCGTGGTCGGCAATCAGCAGTGCTTCGTTGACACGGAGCGGGGCGTTCATGGGTTCGGTCTCTCTGTGGGCCCAAACAAGATAATAAACAACCGCATTAGCGGTGAGTTACTTGTACTGATGCACGCAGTACAGGGTTGAGTCACAAGCATCTTGAACTTTTTTTGATTGAGTGCAAAAAAACGCTGGCAAGTGCCGAGTGAGACGCTGAAAGTTCAAGGAAATTCCCCGGCGAACCCGAGTCTTGACACTTTGTGGACAGACGGTAGTGGGCGTTTGACGCATCGTTGCTACTGTTACAGACGGGCCCGCCAACTTGCTGTTTCTACATAAATTTCCAACAATTGGCGCCAAGGAAAGGTCATGCTTGAACCTGCATCCAACCGCCGCCTGCTGATCGTCGATCCTTGCGATGATTGTCACCGTTTGTTGCCGGGCCTGCGCAATGTCGGCTGGGATGTTTACAGCTGTACCTTGTCTTCGGCCCCGGAACATCCTTGTGATGTTGGCCTGCTGCGCCTGCAGGCCATGCACCTGCAGCGCCCGGATGCGGTGAAAGACCTCATCAGCCGCAGCAATACCGAATGGATTGCGGTGCTCAGCCCCGAAGAGCTGCGCATGCAGAATGTCGGTGACTTTGTCTGCGAATGGTTCTTCGATTTCCATACCCTGCCGTTCGATGTCTCGCGGATGCAGGTCACCATTGGCCGGGCCTTCGGCATGGCGCGCCTGCGTGGCAAGGGCAACGTTCATGCGGATGAACTTGAGCACGAATTGCTGGGTGACAGCCGTCCGATTCGCGAGTTGCGCAAATTGCTCAGCAAACTGGCGCCCACCGAGTCGCCGGTGCTGATTCGTGGTGAGAGTGGCACAGGCAAGGAACTGGTGGCGCGCACCCTGCACCGCCAGTCGCAGCGCCATGACAAACCCTTTGTGCCGATCAACTGCGGGGCGATTCCGGAGCACCTGATACAGTCCGAGCTGTTCGGTCATGAAAAGGGCGCGTTTACCGGGGCGCACCAGCGCAAAATTGGCCGCATCGAGGCTGCCAACGGCGGCACCCTGTTCCTCGACGAGATTGGTGACCTGCCCCTGGAGTTGCAGGCCAACCTGCTGCGTTTTCTTCAGGAAAAACACATTGAACGGGTCGGTGGTGGCCAGCCGATTGGTGTCGATGTGCGGGTACTGGCGGCAACCCACGTTGACCTGGAAAACGCCATCGCCCGCGGGCGCTTTCGTGAGGACCTGTATTACCGGCTCAATGTCCTGCAAGTGGTCACTGCGCCATTGCGTGACCGGCATGGCGACCTGTCGATGCTGGCCAACCATTTTGCCCATTTCTACAGCCTGGAAACCGGGCGGCGCCCGCGCAGTTTCAGCGAGGACGCCCTGGTGGCGATGGGCAAGCACGACTGGCCAGGCAATGTGCGCGAACTGGCCAACCGGGTCAGGCGTGGCCTGGTGCTGGCCGAAGGCCGGCAGATCGAGGCTCAGGATCTGGGGTTGCTCGGCCAACATGCTTTCACCGCGAGCATGGGTACCCTCGAAGATTACAAGCATCGGGCCGAGCACCAGGCGTTATGCGATGTGCTCAATCGGCACAGCGACAACCTGAGTATTGCCGCCAAGGTACTCGGGATTTCCCGGCCTACCTTCTACCGGTTGCTGCATAAGCATCAGATTCGCTGAGCCTGTACTGATTTGTGGGAGCGGGCTTGCCCCGCGATAGCGGTATGCTTGCCACAC
>JBOICD010000094.1:0-10088 GCA_050739855.1 Pseudomonas sp. | reverse complement strand
CGCTCCCACCGTGTGGGAGCGGGCTTGCCCCGCGATGCTCCTCAGAACACCGCCCCGACCGGATAAACAAAGGCATTCACGTCATAGAACGGCGTACGCTGGTAAAACCATTGCAGGCGCGCACTGGAGCTAGCAGCAAAGACCTTGTCAGCCTTGAGTTTCTTGTCGAACTCGGCCTTGAGTTCAGGGCTCTCGGCGAGCATCTTGCGCGCCATGGGCTCCATCACGTATTCCTCAGGCTCTTCCGCCACCACCAGGGTCGAGTTGAAGAACCCCCAGGCCCAGAACGAATCAGGGCTTTCGGGATACAGCAAGTTGAGCGCCAGCACACCCAACGGCTGATCAAGGTCGATCACCACCGAACCTGCCGGGAAGGTCTGCAACCGTTCGAAAGGCTTGGCTACCCCGCTGACCAGCAGACGTCCTTCATAGCCAGGGATCTGGTTGGCTTGCGCACGATCAGGCTCGAATCCGCCCGCCACCTTGACCTCGTCCATGCGGTACAGGGTGACCGCTATCGCCTTGGGCTTGTCCAGGGTGGTCATCTGGATGCCGTGGGCCTTGAGCCGGGCGATGACCTCGCGCCACTGGCCGGGCACGATGTACTGCTGTGGACGCCGGGTCACCAGGTCCGGCTCGGTATTGCCGGTCACCGGCACCGTCAGCTGCTTGGGTTTGTTGCTCCAGACAATGGTCTTGGCACCGGTGATCGGTGACTGTTCATAACGGTAGTCGCCGACACTGAACGGGGTGGACTGGGCCTTGCCCGGCTTCCAGGTGAGGATCACCTCCTGCTGGCTCTCCAGTCGCTCACGGTCCTGGCGGATGGCTTCCTTGAGCGATGCCGATTGCTCGCCAATCACCTGGAACATGCTTTTGAGCATCACATAGTTACCCAGTACCTGGGTCTGGTAGGGATGCAAGGCGTGCTGTTCGATGAGAATCGAGGGGACGTTGCGAATGTCACCGTACTGGTTGGAAAACCGTGCGTAGTCGGTGCGGTACGGGTAGTAGCCCTGGCTCGGGTCCTGGTTGTCGTTGAGGCTGATGCACTCATGCACCACATGCCCGTCTGCCTCCAGCGCCTTGTACACCGGCCCACGCATGACGTTATCCATCCACGCACTGCTGGCTGGCGACCAACCATTGCCGTTGTGGCAATAGGAGCTGTCGTAGGGATACATGGCGCCATCGGTGGAATGGGTGTCGGCAAAGAAGCTCAGGTCGTAGGTGTTGAATACCCAGGCGACGTTGCGAATCTCGGCGCTGTCGAGCTTGGTGAAGTCACGGTTGAGGTTGTAGTTCAGGCCGTTGACCCGCCAACCGGTCTCCTGCGGACCGTTCTGGTTGATCCGCCCGTAGGCGCTGCGACGCAGGTCGCCATCGATGTTGACGGTGGGGATGAAGAGGATGTTGACCTTCTCCAGCACACTGGCCAGCGGCTTGTCGCCGGTGGTCATGTCCCGCAGCAGCATGAACATGGCGTCTTTGCCGTTGGCCTCGCCGGGGTGGATCTCGGCCTCGACGAAGATCGTCGGCTTGCCCGACTCGTTCAAGCCAGCCGGCGACTTGTCGACTTCCAGCGAGGCAATGGCCATGACCATCGGGTGGCCTTCGGCGCTTTTCTCCGGCAAATCGTGAAGAACGATACTGCCCCCGGACGCCGCAACCAGCTTGCTCAGGTAATCGCGCGTCTGTTGATAATCGCTGGTCTGGTTGAAGCCGCTGGCTTCGGCCTGGGTGATCAGCGGATTGTCCGCCTTGGCGATGTAGCGGGTGCTGGTCAGGGTCTGCTCGAACATCGGCGGCAGGATGCGCTGCTTGGCCGCCGCTGGGTAGCCGCTATCATCGATGTAGGACGGCGCGCTGGGCATTGCGGCCAAGGCAGGCAGGCAAGTGCTCATCAGCATCGCGACACACAGGGGCTGCAAAAGCGGGTGTTTCATGATGAATCCCTATCATGAGTGGCAGACGTCACCTTAAACCACAATGAGATGCCAGACGAGGGTCATGCAGCGATGTTCAACAACCTGTTCAATTCCCTTCCCATCGCCGCCACGCAGGAACACTTCGACGAACTGCTGGCCCGCCCGGGCTTGCGTATAGAACGCATCGTCTCCCATGGCCAGGCGAGCCCAGCAGGCTTCTGGTACGACCAGCCGCGGGGGGAATGGGTGCTTGTACTGAGCGGCTCGGCCGGGCTGCGGCTTGAACATGAAAGCGCTGAGCGGGTGTTGAGGCCGGGTGACTTTGTCGAAATCCCGGCGCATTGCAAACACCGGGTCGAATGGACCGATAGCCAGCAGGCGACGGTGTGGCTGGCGGTGCATTTTGCTGATGTTTGAGAGCCATCGCGGGGCAAGCCCGCTCCCACCGGGGTGGCTGTGGGGGAGCGGGCTTGCCCCGCGATGGCCTGTCAGCGCCCGACACCCAACATCCCGCGCTCGACAATGAAATCGATCACTCGCTGCAAACCCTGCCCGGTCTTGAGGTTGGTAAAAGCCCAGGGCCGCTCGGGACGCATGCGCTGGGTGTCTCTTTCCATCACCTCCAGTGACGCCCCCACATAAGGTGCCAGGTCAATCTTGTTGATCACCAGGAAATCCGACTTGGTGATCCCCGGCCCACCCTTGCGCGGGATTTTCTCGCCTTCGGCAACGTCAATCACATAGACCGTCAGGTCGGCCAGCTCGGGGCTGAAGGTGGCGCTGAGGTTATCGCCGCCGCTCTCGACAAAGATCACTTCGAGGTTGCCGAACTTGCGTGCCAGATCCTCCACCGCCGCCAGGTTCATCGAGGCGTCTTCGCGTATGGCGGTGTGTGGGCAACCGCCGGTTTCCACGCCGACGATGCGCTCCGGGGCCAGGGCCCCGGCTTCGGTGAGGATGCGCTGGTCTTCCTTGGTGTAGATGTCGTTGGTCACCACGGCGATTTCATAGTGATCGCGCATGGCCTTGCACAGCGCTTCGAGCAGCGCGGTCTTGCCGGAGCCGACCGGGCCGCCGACACCGACGCGCAGGGGTTGCTGATAGCTTTGCATGGAGCTTTCCTCAGGATCGGAATAATCGGGTGTATTGGGTTTCGTGACGAGCCGAGGCAATCGCCAGCAGCGGCAAGCCACCGCCCAACTGATCGTCGGGCAGTTGCAGGGCGTTTTGCAGCACTTCGGGCAGTGCTTCGCACAGGTCGCGTAGCAGACTCTGGGCCGCCTGCTGACCAAAGGGCACCAGCTTGACCCCAGCCATCACTGCGCCTTCGAGCCAGGCGAAACCATGGCCCAGCGCCAGATCACGCAGCGGGATATCCCAGTGCACGCCTAGCCAGGCCATGCCGCCCAACTGACTCAAACCCAGGCTGGCTCGCCACTCGGGCGCCTGGCACAACTGCCAGCCGTCCAGCAGCCGCGCCAGGGCCATGCCACGCTGGCGTTCTTCCAGGCGCAGTTCGGCGGTTTCGCGGTTGGCCAGCAGGAACTGGCTCCAGCGCGCGAACGCTTCGGCATCATCGTCGCGGCACGCCTGGTACAGGCGCGCCAACAACGGCCAGTCGAGGTAACCGAGGGTGTCCTCCAACTGCTGGCGTTGCCAGCTGCGAAAGCCTTCGGCGCCTTGCACCCAGCCGGCTTCCACCGCCCACTCCAGCCCCTGCGAGTAGGTGAAACCACCCACCGGCAGGTTCGGGCTGGCCAGCTGCAGCAGGCGCAGCAGCTTGAGATCGCTGCTCATCAACCGGCCAGCACCACTGCGGCACCTGCCAGCAGGCCGCCGCCGAAGGCTTTTTGCAAGCCTCGGTGACGGCGCAGCAGACAACCTGCGGCAAAGCCTGCCAGCAACAACAAGCCGCTGACCGTAACAAAGCCTGCGCTGAACATCCAGAACGCGCCGGGGCTGGCTTCAACACCATGGGCCCAACCATGGAACAGGGCAAACAGCGGCATGGCCAAGGCCAGCATCGTTTGACGGCCAGGCAACAACAGCGCGGCAGCGGCGACCAGCAGCGAGCCGATGATCATCTGCTCCATACCGATTACGCCGCCGAACAGATGCCCGAGCAACGCCCCACCGAACATGGCGCAGAGGGTCAGCAACGGCAGCGCCAGAGTGCGCCCGGTCAAGGCCGCGAGGACACCGGTACCGAGCAGCATCAACAGGTGATCAAGGCCGGTCAGCGGATGCAGCAGGCCATCCTGCAGCGGATTGGCATCGTGCCCAGGGTGAGCGAAAGCCGGTACGGCAACCAGCAACAAAGCCAGGGCCAGGGTGTTTTTCATGGTGATGCTCCTTATCAAAATCAATGCTGTGCCGCACGCACAAAGGGATGGTCGCTATGCGCATGGCTATGCGGCGCGCTCTGGTAGGCACCGGCTTCAGGCTCGAACGGCGCTTGCTCCACCGTCACCTGCAAGCCCAGGCCGCGAACCATCTCGTCCAGTACGTGGTCGTGCTGATAGCGCAAAAAGCTGCCTTCGATCTGCAGCGGCACATGGCGATTGCCCAAGTGATAGCTGGCACGCGCCAATAACAGCGGATCATCGCAGCGCACGGTGGATACCTGCTCGGCCGCCGCCAGCACGCGAACAACTTCAGCACCCAGCTCATCGCTCAACAGCTCACCGCCGCGCAACAGCTGGCCGCGCTCGAGCACAAGGCCGGCCTCGCGACCGTCGTCGAGGGTGACGCGCACCCGGCTCTTGATCCGGGTGTCCAGGGTGAGGGTCACCGTGGTGCTTACCTGCTCGGCCGCATTCAGCCGACGCGTGAAGACAATCATGCTCGCTCCTTCAGAACAGAAAATAACGTTGCGCCATCGGCAGCACCGTGGCCGGCTCACACACCAGCAGCTCGCCGTTGGCACGGACCTCGTAGGTCTGCGAATCCACTTCGATCAGCGGCAGCAGGCCGTTATGGACCATGTCACCCTTGCGCACCGTGCGACAGCCATCGACCACGCCGATCAGGCTGCGCAAGCCCAGTTGCTGATGGACGCCGCGCTCATGGGCCGACTGCGACAGAAACGTCATGCGCGTGGCATTGCGCGCCGCGCCCAGGGCACCGAACATCGGCCGGTAGTGCACCGGCTGCGGGGTCGGGATCGAGCCGTTGATATCGCCCATCGGTGCCATGGCGATCATCCCGCCCTTGATCACCAACGCTGGCTTGACCCCGAAAAAGGCCGGGGCCCAGAGCACCAGGTCGGCCAGTTTGCCCACCTCCACTGAACCCACTTCATGGGCGATGCCATGGGTCAGCGCCGGATTGATGGTGTATTTGGCGATGTAGCGTTTGACCCGGAAGTTGTCGCTGTAGCTGCTGTCTGGCGCCAGCGGGCCACGGCGGCGCTTCATCTGATCGGCGACCTGCCAGGTGCGCAGCACCACTTCACCGACCCGGCCCATGGCCTGCGAGTCGGACGAGGTCATGGAGAAGGCACCAATGTCATGCAAGATGTCTTCGGCGGCGATGGTTTCGCGGCGAATGCGCGACTCGGCGAAGGCCACGTCTTCGGCAATGCTCGGGTCCAGGTGGTGGCAGACCATGAGCATGTCCAGGTGCTCATCCACGGTGTTGATGGTGTAGGGCAAGGTCGGGTTGGTCGACGATGGCAGCACGTTGGCAAAGGCCGCCGCGCGGATGATGTCCGGAGCATGGCCGCCGCCCGCCCCTTCGGTGTGGAAGGTATGGATGGTGCGGTCACCGATGGCCGCCAGGGTGTCCTCGACACAACCGGACTCGTTGAGGGTGTCGGTGTGAATGGCCACCTGCACATCCAGCTCTTCGGCCACCGTCAGGCAACAGTCGATGGCTGCCGGGGTCGAGCCCCAGTCCTCATGCAGTTTGAGGCCCACGGCGCCGGCGTGGATCTGCTCGCGCAAGGCCTGTGGTTGCGAGGCGTTGCCCTTGCCGAGCAGGCCGATGTTGATCGGCAGTTCATCGGCCGCCTGGAGCATGCGCGCCAGGTACCAGGGCCCGGAGGTGCAGGTCGTGGCGTTGGTGCCGGTGGCAGGCCCGGTGCCGCCACCGATGAAGGTGGTGATGCCCGAGGTCAGCGCCTCCTCTACCTGCTGCGGGCAGATGAAGTGGATGTGTGAGTCGATGCCGCCAGCGGTGACGATCTTGCCTTCGGCGGCGATCACTTCGGTGCCCGCGCCGATAGGCAGGGTTACCCCGGGCTGCACATCGGGATTACCGGCTTTGCCGACGCCATGGATGCGTCCGTTCTTGATGCCGATGTCCGCCTTGACGATGCCCCAGTGATCGATGATCAGCGCGTTGGTCAGCACCAGGTCCATGGCCTCGGCGGCGAGCATCTGGCCCTGGCCCATGCCGTCGCGGATCACCTTGCCGCCACCGAACTTGACCTCTTCGCCATAGATCGTGAAGTCCTTTTCCACCTCGACCCACAGCTCGGTGTCGGCCAGGCGCACACGGTCACCGACGGTGGGGCCGAACATGTCGGCGTAGGCCCTGCGGGAAATCCGGCTCATCCTTGCGCCTCCAGCTTGCCCATCACCAATCCCTGGAATCCGTAGACCTCGCGCTTGCCGGCATATGGCACCAGGGTCACGGTGCGCGCCTGGCCCGGTTCGAAGCGCACGGCAGTGCCGGCAGCGATGTCCAGGCGCATGCCGCGGGTGGGCTCGCGCTCGAACACCAGGGCGTTGTTGACCTCATAGAAGTGGTAATGCGAGCCGACCTGCACCGGCCGGTCGCCATGGTTGGCCACCGTGACACTGAGGCGCGGGCAGCCGGCATTGAGTTCGATGTCGCCCTCGGCGACCTGTACTTCTCCGGGAATCATCCTGCGCTCCTAGACAATCGGGTCGTGCACGGTCACCAGCTTGGTGCCGTCGGGAAAGGTCGCTTCGACCTGCACGTCGGGAATCATTTCGCTCACGCCTTCCATCACCTGCTCGCGGCTGAGCACTTCACGGCCCAGGTTCATCAGCTCGGCGACGGTGCGTCCATCACGCGCGCCTTCGATCACCGTGGCGCTTATCAACGCGACCGCTTCCGGGTAGTTGAGCTTCAGGCCACGGGCCAACCGGCGCTCGGCAAGCAGCGCGGCGGTGAACAGCAGCAGTTTGTCTTTCTCTCTCGGGGTCAGCTCCATGGCGTTCTCTCAGGTAGCCCAGATACGCGGCGGGCATGGCGCCAGGCCGACCACGGCCGGTCGCAAGGCATGCCAGAGCCGCTGCAGGGTGGATTGCAGGCGTTGGTTGTCGTCATCGAGCAGACGCACCACCAGCAGTTGGCCGAGCAGGGTCGCTGCGGCGGGTACGCTCAAGTCATCGGTCAGGGCGCGGGTTTGCTCAAGCAGTGCTTCGCTGGCCGGATAGGCGCAAAAAGTAGCTTGCAACGGGTAGCCGCCGAGCTTCTGCAACTGGCCACCTACGATGCGCAGGCGTTCGCGCAGGCCGGGGTCTGCGGGCACATCGATTTGCAGGCGGCTGTCCAGCGCGCCATGGCTGAAGGGCTCATTCATCACCGGTCGCCCCAGGCACAAGGTTTCCCAGGCCAGCAGGCGCGCACCCGGCGACAGGTTGAAGCGGTTCTCCAGGCGTACACGGGCACCCGGAAAACAGATACTGCCCTGGGGCAACCATTCCAGCACGCTGTCGGGTGCCAGGTGAAAGTGCTGGGTCAGGGTCGAGGTGTCGCCGCCGCTGCGATAAAACTTGGTCGCCCCGGGCATGGTCAGCAGCGCATGACTGCCTGCTTCCAGGTGCACATCGAGCACCAATTTGTCGCCGCCGACCACGCCACCGGGCGGATGCAGCACATAAACGTGGCACGGCGCACCTTCAGGGTAGAACGGCCGCTGCACCAAAAGAGGACCGAAATGCCGCCGCGCACCAATACAGGTCTTCGCTGCGCGGCGGACAAAGCGCAGTCTCAACTCGGCACTCCAGCCGGTATCGCGGGCAGCGAGGTCGAGTGGTTGAGCAAGCATCATGCCGTTGATCCCTGTAAACATGCAGTTCAAGGGGATAAAGCACATAGCGGGCCAACCGACATCCGCAAGCCAATTGCTGCACTGCATGCAGCACTTATCTGCTTTTTCAGGTCATTGTTGATCATGCCATCAATAAATATCCTCGCAGCCACCTACAACTGATCCGAGGTACTGAACATGGTCATGCACGTGCGCCTGGAGCAAACAGGCAATTCGCAAGTAATGCAGCTCGCCAACGCCAATCCGCAAGCCCCCGGAGCCGGCGAGGTGTGGCTGGAACAAGCGGCCATCGGCGTCAATCCACTGGATGTCAATCAACGCAAGGGCGATGTGCCGATTGCTCTGCCTTCGGGATTGGGACTGGAGGGCGCCGGAACCGTAGCTGCAATTGGCCCGGGGGTGAGCACGGTGCAAGTCGGTGACCGCGTGGGCTATGCCACCGGTCCCTTGGGTGGCTACGCCAGCGCCCGCTTGTTTCCCGCTGAACGCCTGGTAAAACTGCCAGACAGCCTGTCGTTTGAAGACGCTGCGGCCGTACTGTTCAAAGGCATTACCGCTCAGTACCTGCTCAAGAGCACCTACCCGGTCGGCCCGGGCACCCGGGTGTTGATCTACGGCGCAGCTGGCGCGCTTGGTCAATTGCTGGTGCCTTGGGCCAAGCACCTGGGCGCGTTTGTGATCGGTGTGGTGTCAAAGCCGCAAAGCCTGGTCAGGGCCAGGGATGCAGGTTGTGACGAGGTGCCGGTGTTCGACGCCGATACGCTGGCGGCACAGGTGCTGGAGGTGACCCAGGGGCTCAAGGTGGATGTGGTCTACGATTCGGTTGGCCGGGTGTCGCTGCAGGCTTCGCTCGACAGCCTGCGGCCGCGCGGTGTGCTGGTGTCCTATGGCGCAACCTCCGGCGCTGTTGAACCGCTGACCATGAGCACCCTCAATGCCAAGGGCTCGCTGTTTGTCACGCGCCCATCGCTCGCTGCGCATACCGCCACCACGCAGGAGTACCAGCAACGTGCGCAGGACGTGCTGGCAGCGGTGACGGCAGGTATCATCCAGCCGCGGATCTGGCAACGTTATGCCCTGGCCGACGTGGCCACTGCCCACGACGACTTGCAGCAAGGACGTTCCCAGGGCGCGATCATCCTCACCCCCTGACCGAACCTGAGCGAGGCGCAGCATCGACATGGACCCGTTCGACAGTCGCCAGGCCGATGAGCTGGCCACCCTCCTGGCCCTCTTCAGCCATGGCTCCTTTGCCGCAGCAGGCCGGCAGCTGCAACGCCACCCTTCGGTGCTGTCCAAACGCCTGGGCGCCATGGAGCAGCGCCTGGGTATCCGCCTGGTCGAACGCACTACCCGCCAGTTGCGTTTTACCGATGAAGGCTTGCGTCTGGCCGAGCGCTTGCAGCATGCCGCCAGCCTGATCAGTGACGCCGAACGCGAAGCCGCCCAGGGCGCCGTTGAGGTCAGAGGCCGCTTGCGCCTGGCGCTGCCCTCTTCCATGGGCAGGCTCTGGCTCAGCCCGATGCTCGCCGAGTTTGCCCTGGCCTTCCCTCAGGTGACGGTGGAAACCGAATACTCGGAGCGTTTTGTCGACCTGATCGGCGAAGGCTTCGATGCCGCAATCCGCATCGGTGAACTGAGCGACAGTCGTTTGGTGGCGCGCAAGCTTTGCGATCACCAGCGCATTCTCTGCGCCGCTCCCGCTTACCTTGAACGACACGGGCAGCCGCAGTCACCGGCCGAGCTTGGCGCACACAATTGCCTGGGCTTTACCGGATTGCGTTCTTATCCGCAGTGGCATTTGTATCGCCAGGGTGAGCTACAGACCATCAAGGTGCAGGGTTCGATGCACAGCAACGATAACGAAGCGTTGCTTGGCGTGGCCCGGGCAGGCGTAGGCATCATCGCCGGCGGCGACTGGATGATGAAGAAGGACCTGGACTGCGGCAGCCTGCAGCGGGTGTTGCCAGAGTGGCAACTGGACAGTGATGCGGGCGTGTACCTGGTTCGCCCTGGTGCTCGTTTCAATACGGCGGCAACCACTGCATTCAAGCAGTGGATCGAGCGGCAGTTCGCCAACGGTGCGCCCTGGCGCTGAAATGAATCGCGGGGCAAGCCCGCTCCCACAGTAGCAT
>JBOICD010000093.1:0-10142 GCA_050739855.1 Pseudomonas sp. | reverse complement strand
ACCCAGCAGGCGATCAACCAGGAACAACGCACCACCGACCGCCGGCGCCCCGACAATCAAGGCTGCCAGCGGCAGGTTGTTGGTCACCGGCAAGGTCACCTGCAGTTTCGCGTCAACCCGGTCACGGACCATGTCCAGGGTGCCATCAAGTTCGAAATTACTCGAAGGTCCAGTCACGGTGATCGGTTCGCGGGTTACATAAACGCCTTCGCTGGCCACCAGCAGACCTTTGACCCGGTCGTAGCTCAGGCCCTTGTCGAACAGATCGGAGAAGTCCAGGCGCAAACGCCGGCCAATCGAGTTGAAGTTGAGCAGGCCAAACACCCGCAGGGCCTGGGCGCCCCCCTCGACTTCAACAAACTGGCCTTTACGCAGGGCGGCATCGAGGCTGCCGGAAAGCCGGCCAAGGCTGACCCAGGCCGGCGATCCCGGCCAGCGCGCATCGACATCCATACGAAAATCGCGGCTGGTGACAGTCGGGGCAAAATTCCACGCTTTGAGCACGTCGGCCAGGTTCTTGCCCTCGATGCGCCCCTTGTACCAACTGCCGCTGGCGCCCGGAGCGCCTTCCCAAGCGCCATTGCCGTCGATCTGCAGGCCTTTGAGGCTGAGGTCCAGGTCATTCAGGGCGATACCCTTGGCGGTCGAACGCACCTTGAGCGCTGCGCTGCCGAGCAAGTCATCGCCGCGGTACAACTTGTCGATGCTCAGATCGATGGAAGGAATCTTGCGCGGATCGATCGTGGCCATCGGATCAGGCGCGTTGGGCACGGTCACCTCAGCCGGATCTTGTGGCGGCAGGTGAATGGTCTGCAGGTTCACCACCAGCGGCGCGCCCTTGGCGTCAGGCAGACGCGCGTTGCCGATGACTTCCTTGCTGTCCAGGCGCAACGCCCAGTTGTTCGGATTGCGCTCCAGACGCACCACTGCCTGGTTCAGTTCAAGGCCGACACCCTTGAGCCGAGCGATGCTCAAGTCGACACCGCGCAATAGCTGGCGGGCACTGCCGCCAGGGTCATTGCCGGCCAGGCTGTCCATTTGTTGCTGCCAGGGTGCGAGGTCAAGTTCAGCCAGTTTGCCGCGTACCTGCACACCCTGAGCGCTTGGCAATTGCGCGCTGCCACTGCCAAACACCAGTTCGCCACGCCCTTGGTCGAGCTTGTCCATGGGCGCTGCATAGAGCATGTTGGCGACATCGGCGTAGCTGACGTTAAACCGCCGTTCAGGCCCTTGCAGGGTCATGCCGAACTGGCTATCGCGGGTTTCCTCGGCTGTCTTGCCAAAGGGCGCAGGCAGGTTGATGACCAGGCCTTTGAGACTGGAGTCGACCTTGAGCTGATTGTCTCGGCTGCCCAGATTGAGCTGCAGCTGATACGGCAGCTCGCCGGATAACGGCAAGGCCTGCTTGACCTGCAACCATTGGGTCAGGGTGGCAAGCGCCACCTGGCCCTTGGCCTGGACCCGCGTTTGCAGCTCACCGGGTTTACCCTCGGCAAAGATCTGCGCGGTGATCGGCTTGTCGAATACCCGTGCGCTGATGTTCTGGCCGCTGAGGCCCTTGCCGTAGTCAAAGCGGAACGCGCCCTTGAGCTGGTTCAGCTCGATCACCGGGGCGGCAATTTTCAGACGCGCATCGTTGGTGTCGAAATCCACCACCACCTGCGGCTGCTGGCCCTTGGCCAAGGGGATATCCAGCTTGAGCTTGCCCTTGAGGCTACCCTGGCCTTCCCAGCCCGCGAACATCGCCGCCGTGCCGATCGGCGCTTCCTGGAGGATTTTCAGGCCATCGCCCAGGCCACCATCGAATGCCCCATCCAGGTACATATGCGTGTGCTCACCACTGGCGACGTGGGGAATGTTGACCTGCACATCGCTGACCTTGGTATCGAGCAATTGGCCGCGCTTGGCATTGACGCGCACGCCATCGTCGTCGATAGACACATCACCCTCGACCTGCTGCACTTGCGGCCAGCCAGGCTGGAAGTCCAGCGCGGCGTCATGGACCTTGAAAAACAGGCTGATGCTGCGCGCCTGTTCGGATGCACCGTGATTGAGCGAGCCCTGGTACTGGAAATAGCCTTCGTCGACCGCGCCCTTGAGAATCGCAGTGCGCAGCCATTCATCCAGCGCCGGACTGAGGACTTCAGGCAGGTACTTGGCGGTGTAGCGACCATCGCCATCGACCAGGCCGACACGCAAGTCCATGTAGTCTTCACGTGCTTCATCGAACAGCAGGCGGATGAGGAAGTCCCCGGCAATTTTGCCCTCTTCGCCCAACACCTTCAGGTACGGGGCGATGAGGGTGAAGCCTTCCTGGTCGAGGCGCCAGGTCAGGCGCGCGTTGGCTTTCTGGTAATTCCAGGGTTTGGCGAAGATCGGGTAGAGATGAAGCATGAAAGCATCAGTGTCCAGGCGCAATTCGCCATGACCGAGGTCACCGCTGATGCTACCGCTGACGTTCCCCGCCGCCGGAGCACCGTGATAGGCACTAAAGCCCACCCGTTCGAGATTGGCGGCAAAGCTCAGACGCTGGTCCCCGGTTGCCTTGGGGCGGATATCCAACAGGACATTGCGCAAGCTGCCCTTGACCTTCAACCCCTCGACCACCGCCATGACCTTGTCCGGCAACGGTGCCAGCGACTGGATCAGCGGCGTGAGCGGGGTCAGGTCGAGGCGGTCGGCCTGGATTTTCCAGGTTTCTTCACCCGTCTCACTGGCAGCGTTCTGGTTCAGTTGCAGGTGCGATTCCCAACGGGTCTTGCCCAGGCTCATGGCCAGCGAATCGAGTTGCACATCAAAACCTTGTTCGCGGCGCTGGAACCAGCCATTAAGCGCGAGGTTTTCCACCTTGGCCTCTTCACGACCGGCATACGCGCCGCGTAACTGCGGTGCATTCAGGCGAACCACGCTGCTCTGCAGCTGGCCCTTGCTCCAGTTCAGCCAGAACTCGCCCCCGGCTTTAAGCTCCTTGGCCTGCCATTGCCCGAGCAACCGCGGCGGCAGCCAGCGCGCCCAGTCACTCTGGGGCAAGCTGAGGTAGGCATCGAGCTGGCCATCACGCCAATGCGCCGGACGCACGCGGCTACGCACGCTCATGGCCACGGGTTGACCGTCAGGCAAGGTCAGGCGCAGATCCAGACGCTGGCGGATGCCGCCGGTCTGCAAGCCGAGGCTGACATAAGTGAGGGTCATTGGATCGCGCTGGAACGGCTCGAGGGTGACCTGACTGTCGAGCACGGTGATCTTCGCCACCGCTTGCAGGCGCTCCAGCAACTGCTGCGGATCCAGCGGCTGGTCGTCGGTTTTCGGCAGCCCGTCGAGGGCCCAGGCGCCCTGTTCATCTTCATGCAGGCTCAGGTGCAGGCCACCCACTTCCAGGTTGGCCAGGCGCAACTGACGTTCGCTCAGGCTGGCCCACAGATCCGGCACCACCTTGACCCCGTCCAGGCGTAACGCGGTGACACCCTCGCCCACCTGGATATCGTTGACCACCAGCACCGGCGCCAGGCCGCTCCAGTGCCCTTCCAGGCTACCGATGTGCACAGGCATACCCAAAGCCTGCTCGGCTTTGTCTTCGACTTCGGCGCGGTATTCGGCCACCAGCGGCACCAGTTGCCGGCCCAGGC
Source organism: Pseudomonas sp. (assembly GCA_050739855.1). Classification (GTDB taxonomy): domain Bacteria; phylum Pseudomonadota; class Gammaproteobacteria; order Pseudomonadales; family Pseudomonadaceae; genus Aquipseudomonas. The sequence continues at coordinate 6,516 of JBOICD010000093.1, read as the reverse complement.
TGACATACAGCGCGACCAGCACAGCCAGCAAGGCACAGATCCCCAGGCCCCAGCGGGTCATCGCGCCCAGAACGCGGATCAGACGCTCCATGGCAATGGCCCTCCAACTCGAGCCTTAACTATGGCCGCAACCGGGCGCTTTGCCAGCCCTTGCAGCAGCCCGGTGCGTTCAGACCTCAGAGCAGCACCACATCGTACTGTTCCTGGGAGTACATCGACTCGACCTGAAAACGAATGGTTCGGCCGATGAAAGTCTCAAGCTCGGCGACGTTGCCCGACTCTTCATCCAGCAGCCTGTCTACCACTTTCTGATTGGCCAGCACTCTATAGCCTTCGGCCTGGTAGGCACGGGCTTCGCGCAGAATTTCGCGGAAAATCTCGTAACAAACTGTCTCCGGGGTTTTCAGCTTGCCGCGCCCCTGGCAGCAAAGGCAAGGCTCGCACAGCACCTGCTCAAGGCTTTCGCGGGTGCGCTTGCGCGTCATCTGCACCAGACCAAGTTCGGTAATACCGATGATGTTGGTCTTGGCGTGGTCGCGTTCAAGCTGCTTTTCCAGGGTGCGCAACACCTGACGCTGGTGCTCCTCGTCTTCCATGTCGATGAAGTCGATGATGATGATGCCGCCGATATTGCGCAGGCGCAGTTGCCGGGCAATGGCAGTGGCCGCCTCCAGGTTGGTCTTGAAGATCGTCTCTTCCAGGTTGCGGTGGCCAACGAATGCCCCGGTGTTGACGTCGATGGTAGTCATCGCTTCGGCCGGATCGACCACCAGGTAGCCACCGGATTTGAGCGGCACCTTGCGGTCCAGCGCCCGCTGGATCTCGTCTTCGACGCCATACAGATCAAAGATCGGCCGTTCGCCCGGATAGTGCTCAAGACGGTCGGCAATTTCCGGCATCAGTTCGCCAACGAACTGCGTGGTTTTCTGGAAGGTTTCCCGCGAGTCGATGCGGATCTTCTCTATTTTCGGGTTGACCAGATCGCGCAGGGTACGCAAGGCCAGGCCCAGGTCCTCATAGATTTCCGTTGGCGCGCCGACCGTCTTGATCTGCGCACCGATCTGATCCCAGAGCCTGCGCAGGTAGCGGATGTCCATAAGGATCTCATCAGCCCCGGCACCTTCGGCGGCGGTACGCAGGATAAATCCGCCGGCATCCTGGATGTTTTCCTGGGCGACACAGTCGGTCACCACCTGTTTGAGGCGCTCTCGTTCAGCTTCGTCTTCGATCTTCAGGGAAATACCAACATGGCTGGTGCGCGGCATGTACACCAGGTAACGCGAAGGAATCGACAGCTGGGTCGTCAGCCGCGCGCCTTTGGAACCGATCGGGTCCTTGGTGACCTGCACCACCAGACTCTGACCTTCATGCACCAGGGCGCTGATGCTTTCCACCGATGAGCCTTCACGCAGGGAGATTTCCGATGCATGGATAAAGGCGGCGCGATCCAGGCCGATGTCAACGAAGGCCGCCTGCATCCCAGGCAACACGCGAACCACTTTACCCTTGTAGATATTGCCGACAATGCCGCGCCGCTGGGTGCGCTCAACATGCACTTCCTGAAGAACACCGTTCTCCACCACCGCCACGCGTGATTCCATCGGTGTGATATTGATCAGAATCTCTTCACTCATGGCAGGCTCTCGTCAAAGGACTTCAGTAATGATGGATCGCTCGTGGGCGACTGACTAGCAGCAGTCTTGTCCTGTCCTCGCTCAACGGGCCGACAACGGTTGCCAACAGGAAATGGCGAATTGTCCGAGCAGCTCGGCGGTCTCGCTCAGCGGCAAGCCCACCACTGCCGAATAGCTGCCTTCGATGCGTTGCACGAACACCGCGCCCAGGCCCTGGATGGCATAGGCCCCGGCTTTGTCCAGCGGCTCGCCGCTGGCCCAGTAGGCTTGAGCTTCTTCGCTGGAAATCGGGCGAAAACGTACCTGGCTGGCGACACATACGCTCCGGCAACGCTGCTGATCGGCGACCGCAACGGCCGTCAGCACCTGATGCTCGCGGCCCGACAGCGCCGCAAGCATGGCCAGGGCATCATCGCGATCGACAGGTTTGCCCAGGATCTGCCCATCGAGTACCACCGCGGTGTCGGCGCCGAGCACCGCCAGGGCAGCATTCGCCTCACGCGGCAGCAGCGCAGCCAGCCCGGCGCTGGCCTTGGCCCGCGCCAGGCGCTCGACGTAAGCCGGCGCGGCCTCATTCGGCAGCGGGCTTTCGTCGACCGAAGCACTGAGCGTGGTGAAAGGAATGCCGATCTGGGTCAGCAATTCCCGGCGGCGGGGTGAACCAGAGGCCAGGTACAGCGGGGTCATCGTGACTTCTCCCTGTCAACGTCGGGAAGCGGGCTCAGTTGATGCTCAGACGCAAGCGCAGCCCACGCAGGGCGAAGCTGATCCACGGCCAGAGCAAGGCGCTGATGACCGCCGACCAGATCAGCGCCAGGGTCGGCAGGCGGTTGCCGGTCAGCGCACTCAGCCATAGCTGCACCAGCTGGGCCAGACCGAAGATCACCAGGATCACCAGGCTTTGCTGCCACATCGGGAACATCCGCAGGCGCTGTTGCAAGGTCAGCACCAGGAAGGTAATCAGGGTCAGCACCAGGGCGTTCTGCCCCAGCAACGTGCCGTACAGCACGTCCTCGGCCAGGCCCAGGACAAAGGCCGTGGTCATGCCGATCTTGTGCGGCAGGGCCAGGGTCCAGAAAGCCAGGAGCAAGGCCAGCCACATGGGCCGGAAGACTTCCATGAACTGCGGCAACGGTGAAACGCTGAGCAGCAGGCCAAGCGCGAACGTCAGCCAGACCACCCAGCCATTTCGGCTGCGAGTACTCACCATCAGTGTCTCTCCCGGGAAGGGGTCATGGCAGCGCCGCTGGCAGCAGCCGGAGCTGGCGCCGGGGCTGCGGGTGCGGCCGTTGGCGATGCGACTGGAGCCGGGTTGGCAGGCGTCGCCGGAGCCGTTCCGAGAGCTGGAGCTGGAGCGACGGTAGCCGCACCAGGCTGTGCGGCCTCAGCATTGCCAGGCAAGCCCTGACGATCAGCAGCCTCCTGGGCCATGGCGGCATCGGTGGCACGCTGTTCGGGGGTACGGCTGTCGGTAAACACCAGCAACAGGTAGCGGCTGCGATTGAGGGCCGCAGTCGGAACCGCGCGAACAATGGCGAACGGCTGACCGGAGTCGTGAATCACTTCTTTTACCGTGGCCACCGGATAGCCGGCCGGGAAGCGCTGGCCCAGGCCCGAGCTGACCAGCAGGTCGCCTTCCTTGATGTCCGCGGTATCGGCGACATGGCGCAGTTCCAGGCGTTCCGGGTTACCGGTACCACTGGCGATCGCCCGCAGGCCGTTGCGGTTGACCTGCACCGGAATGCTGTGGGTAGTGTCGGTCAGCAACAGAACCCGCGCGGTATAAGGCATCAGCTCGACCACCTGGCCCATCAGTCCGCGGGCATCGAGTACCGGCTGGCCAAGCACCACGCCATCGCGCTCGCCCTTGTTGATCAGGATGCGATGGGTGAACGGATTGGGATCGACACCGATCAGCTCGGCGACCTCGACCTTCTCATTGACCAATGCCGACGAATTGAGCAGCTCGCGCAGGCGCACGTTCTGTTCGGTCAGGGCCGCCAGTTTCTGTACGCGCCCCTGCATCAGCAAGGCTTCGGTCTTGAGTTTTTCGTTCTCGGCGATCAGCTCGGTGCGACTGCCGAACTGGCTGGCGACACCCTGCCACAGGCTCTGCGGCAAGTCGGTGATGTGATAGGACTGCATCAGCACCAGCCCCATCTGGCTGCGTACCGGTTTGAGCAGGGTAAAGCGCGCATCGACCACCATCAGGGTGATCGACAGCACAACCAGCACCAGCAGGCGCACGCCCAGCGAAGGGCCCTTGGCGAAAAGCGGTTTAATAAGCCGCTCCTCGTGGACGACGATTCAAGAGGTCATTCATACGGCAACGCACCGGCCTGCTTGTGGATTGACGGAAAATGACGCCCACACGGACGTCAGCCCAGCACATACAGGTAGCACTGTGAGCACTACCTGTAAACCGGGCGGCATGTTTGCTGCAGCCAGCTTACTCGCTGGAGAGCAGGTCCATGGTGTGTTTGTCCATCATTTCCAGGGCGCGGCCACCGCCACGGGCAACACAGGTCAGCGGGTCTTCGGCAACGATCACCGGCAGGCCGGTTTCCTGGGCCAGCAGCTTGTCGAGGTCGCGCAGCAGAGCGCCACCACCGGTCAGCACCAGGCCACGCTCGGCGATGTCCGAAGCCAGCTCGGGAGGCGATTGCTCCAGGGCGCTCTTGACCGCCTGAACGATGGTCGCCAGGGATTCCTGCAGGGCTTCGAGCACTTCGTTGGAATTGAGGGTAAAGGCACGTGGTACGCCCTCGGCCAGGTTACGGCCGCGAACATCGACTTCACGCACTTCGCCACCTGGGTAGGCGGTACCGATTTCCTGCTTGATGCGCTCGGCGGTGGATTCGCCGATCAGGCTGCCGTAGTTGCGGCGCACGTAGGTCACGATCGCTTCGTCGAAGCGGTCACCACCGACACGTACGGATTCGGCATAGACCACGCCATTGAGGGAGATCAGTGCAATTTCAGTGGTACCACCGCCGATATCGACGACCATCGAACCACGGGCTTCCTCGACCGGCAGGCCGGCGCCGATAGCGGCGGCCATTGGCTCTTCGATCAGGAACACTTCGCGGGCACCGGCGCCCAACGCCGATTCACGGATGGCGCGACGCTCGACCTGGGTCGATTTGCACGGCACACAGATCAGCACGCGCGGGCTTGGCTGCAGGAAGCTGTTCTCGTGAACCTTGTTGATGAAGTACTGCAGCATTTTTTCGCAAACGCTGAAGTCGGCGATCACGCCGTCCTTCATCGGACGAATGGCAGCAATGTTGCCGGGCGTACGGCCCAGCATGCGCTTGGCTTCGGTACCTACCGCGACGACACTTTTCTGGTTGCCGTGAGTACGAATGGCCACAACCGAGGGCTCATTCAGGACGATACCGCGCTCACGCACGTAAATAAGGGTGTTGGCAGTGCCCAGGTCGATGGAAAGATCGCTGGAAAACATGCCACGCAGTTTCTTGAACATGGGAAAGTGACCCTAGGCAACGCGTGGGTAAAAAAGTGCGGCAAACTCTAACAACGGCGGGGATTTTGGGCAAGGCGCCAATATGTTAAATTGGCAGTTTTTCCGAGCAAGCCAGCACACAATCGCGGCCTTATGACCGTAAATCTGCCAGCATGTTCCTCATCGCGGACCAAATCCGTTTTTTGTTTCCCCAGGAGATCCCCATGGCGCTTGAACGCTGCGACGTGGAAAAGATCGCCCATCTGGCCCGACTGGGCCTGAATGAAGCCGATCTGCCACGCACTACCGATGCCCTGAACAGTATTCTGGGACTGGTCGACCAGATGCAAGCCGTCGACACCACTGGCATCGAGCCACTGGCGCACCCGCTGGAAGCCAATCAGCGCCTGCGCGCCGATGTGGTAACAGAAAGTAACCATCGCGACAGTTACCAGGCCATCGCCCCGGCGACGGAAAACGGCCTGTACCTGGTTCCGAAAGTCATCGAGTAAGGGAATAGAGCCTGCCATGCATCAACTGACCCTGGCCGAGATCGCCCGCGGACTCGCCGACAAAAAGTTTTCTTCCGAAGAGCTGACCCGCACCCTGCTGGCGCGGATCAACCAGCTCGACCCGCAACTCAACAGCTTCATCAGCATCACCGAAGAACTGGCCATCAGCCAGGCCCGCGCTGCCGACGCCCGTCGCGCCGCCGGTGAGAACGGCCCCCTGCTCGGCGCTCCGATCGCCCACAAGGACCTGTTCTGCACCCAAGGCATCCGCACCAGCTGCGGCTCGAAGATGCTCGACAACTTCAAGGCGCCGTACGACGCTACCGTGGTCAGCAAACTGGCCGAAGCCGGTGCCGTGACCCTGGGCAAGACCAACATGGACGAGTTCGCCATGGGTTCTGCCAACGAGTCCAGCTACTACGGCCCGGTGAAAAACCCGTGGAACCTGGAACACGTCCCTGGTGGTTCTTCAGGTGGTTCGGCCGCCGCCGTTGCGGCGCGCCTGCTGCCAGCGGCCACTGCCACCGACACCGGCGGCTCGATCCGCCAGCCAGCGGCGCTGACCAGCCTGACCGGGCTGAAACCGACGTATGGCCGGGTTTCGCGCTGGGGCATGATTGCCTACGCCTCGAGCCTCGACCAGGGCGGCCCGCTCGCCCGCACCGCCGAAGACTGCGCACTGCTGCTGCAAGGCATGGCCGGTTTCGACGCCAAGGACTCCACCTGCATCGATGAGCCGGTGCCGGATTACAGCGCCAGCCTGAACAATTCGCTGGAAGGCCTGCGCATCGGCCTGCCGAAGGAATACTTCGGTGCCGGCCTCGACCCACGCATTGCCGACCTGGTCCAGGCCAGCGTCAAGGAGCTGGAAAAGCTCGGTGCCGTGGTCAAGGAAATCAGCCTG
>JBOICD010000092.1:0-10146 GCA_050739855.1 Pseudomonas sp. | reverse complement strand
ATGTAGTTATTGTTGTACGACTCGAAGTTCGAGCCAGAATACCGGTACAGTTGCAAAGTGTACTGGGACAGATTGAAGAATAGTCGACAATACAGTTGTGTGACAGCCCCCCGCCGCCGCTTTCTAACACCTATAAAAAAACCCGGTGAGCAGGACTCACCGGGTTTTTCAAAGCGCTTTAGCGCGCAGCGCCAAGCCTGCCCTTCTCGTCGGAAAAGACGATCTCGACCCGACGGTTCTGCGCCCTGCCCCGCTCCGAAGCATTGGCTTCGACCGGATACTGGTCGCCATATCCTTCGACCTGAATGCGCTTTTCGTCGACCCCCAGGTCGACCAGCATATCCGCCACCGCCTGCGCCCGATCGCGGGACAACTTGAGGTTGTCCTCCGCAGCACCCGTGCTGTCGGTGTAACCCTCGATACGCACGACACGCTTGGGGTTGAGCTGCAGGAACTGCACGAGCTTGAGCACGGTTCGATTGGCCGAATTCTTCAACTCGGCGCGACCGGTGTCGAACAGCACATCGCCCAACGTCATGACCAGGCCGCGATCGCTCTGGGTGGTGGCCAGACTGACAATCTGCGCCTCCAGCCACTTGCCCTGCTGCTGCACACTGGCAAGCTTGGCCTCACGCAGCGCCAACTGCAGGCGCTGACGCTCGAGTTCGAGCTTGGCCAGACGTTCCTGGTTGAGCACCAGGTTGCTGTGCTCACGGGCAATATCACTGTAGCGCTGGCTCAGGTAGGCATAGTGGCGCACATCGGCACCGGTTCCGAAGTAGCTGGACAGCCGATCGGCCCGCGCCAGCGACTCACCTGCACGAATGACATCGCGTGGCGCACTGCGCAGCACATCGGAATCATCCTTGACGGTCTGGAATTTGGCCGTCGCCTCATCCAGCGCCGTCTCGCTACGCTGACTGGCACAACCCTGCAGACCGACGAGTCCGAGCAGCAGCAAAGCCGCCATAGGTTTGATCGAACTCACGGCTGTTCTCCCAACTGTTTACGCAGGCGATTAACCCGCGACTGCAGCAGGTCGAGCTGCTCTTTGCTCTGGCTGGTCAACACCCGCGCCTCGGCCAGGCGCGCGTCGAGCTCGGCCTGTTCGGCGCGCATGCGTGCATCGCGATAGGCTTCATGGCTCATGTTGACCTGGGCCCGGGCCATTTTGTCTTCGGCCAGCTTCAGCTCTGCCACCTCATCGGTCGCACCGACGGCCTTGGCTTGCGCCAGCGCCTGCTCGGACAGGCGCAGCTGTTCATTGGGGGCCGGGTCATTGGCGCATCCGGCCAGGGCCAGCAGCGCCAGGGCGGCGAATAGTGAATGAGTTCTCACGCAATCTTCCTACTGTTTAGGGGCATCCAGCGGTACCTGCATCTGCGCCTTCCAGCGCTCGACATTGCGTTGCAGTACCGCCTGGGACACGCCGGAGGCCGGCAATTCTGTCAGCTTTTTTGCCAGTTGTCCGCGCAACCAGGCGTCATTGCACGCCGAATTGTGCGACAGCGCCAAATACAATCCCGGGCGATCGAGGGGCAAGCCGCGGGCGATCAAGGCATTGCTCATGCCCAGGGTCTGGGCCATGGCCATACCGGCATAGCGTCCAGCCAGCACGTAGTCAACCTGGCCTAGCAACAGCTTCTGGAACGCCTGGGTCAGATTCTGCGCTGGCGCAAGCCGCAGCTGACTCTTGGCGTAGGCTGAAAATTCGGGGGTAAAGCGCGCTTTTTCCGAAACACTGCCCTGATGCTCGCGCAGATCCGACAAGGTGTCGTAGACCAGCGACGAATCGTGGCGGGTCCAGACCACGTACTCGTTGCTTAGCAACGACGGATGTACGTAGTCCACGCTGGTGAGTTCAGCCACTGCAAAGGGTGAATCGATCAGCAGATCCACGCGCCCACTGCGCACCTCTTCCAGCGCTTGCTTGCGCGTACCGCTGTCGAGGACTGCAACCTTCAGGCCGAGCTCGCCGGCGACCTGCTTGAACAGGTCGACGTTGGCGCCAATCAGGTGCTTGGGGTCGTGTGGATCGCGCCAGGAATAAGGCGGAGCATCAGGGCTGCCGGTAGCCACCAGCCGTTCACATTTACCCACGGCCCACGCCGGCAACGGCATCAGCAGCATAGCGAACACCAGCGCCGTGTTGATTCGGCCATGCCATCCCATGCAACGACTCCTTACCCTTAGTACCCTGAATGAAAAAGCCCGATCAATCGAGCTGCGCAAGACAGGCTTGCACAGCCCGAACGGATCGGGCTCTTTTATAAGTGAAGCGGCTGGATTAAACCAGCTTCTCCAGCTCAGGGATGGCTTCGAACAGGTCAGCGACCAGGCCGTAATCGGCCACCTGGAAGATCGGCGCTTCTTCGTCCTTGTTGATCGCAACGATCACTTTGGAGTCTTTCATGCCGGCCAGGTGCTGGATCGCGCCGGAGATACCGACGGCGATGTACAGCTGTGGCGCAACGATCTTGCCGGTCTGGCCGACCTGCATGTCGTTGGGTACGAAACCGGCGTCAACCGCGGCGCGCGAAGCGCCCACTGCGGCGCCCAGCTTGTCGGCCAAGGCGTACAGGTGTTTGAAGTTGTCACCGTTCTGCATGCCGCGGCCGCCGGAAACGACGATTTTAGCAGCGGTCAGCTCAGGACGATCGGACTTGGCCAGCTCTTCGCCAACAAACGCCGAAGTACCAGCGTTGTGGGCAGCAGCGACCGCTTCAATCGCCGCCGAACCACCAACAGCTGCAACGGCGTCAAAGCCGGTGGCACGGACGGTGATGACTTTGACGGCAGCGTTCGATTGCACGGTGGCAATGGCGTTACCGGCGTAGATCGGACGCTTGAAGGTGTCAGCCGATTCCACCGAGATGATCTCGGAGATCTGGTCAACGTCCAGCAGCGCGGCAACGCGTGGCAGGATGTTCTTGCCGTTGGAGGTGGCAGGCGCCAGCACGTGGCTGTAACCCTTGCCCAGCTCGGCTACCAGCGGCGCGACGTTTTCCGGCAGTTGGTGCGCGTAAGCGGCGTTGTCGGCAACCAGCACCTTGGCAACACCAGCGATTTTGGCTGCAGCTTCAGCGACGCCACCGACATTCTGGCCAGCGACCAGCACGTGGATGTCGCCACCGATCTTGGCGGCAGCAGCAACAGTGTTCAGGGTGGCCGGGGCAACGGCACCGTTTTCGTGTTCAGCGATAACCAGGATAGTCATTTAGATTACCTTCGCCTCGTTCTTCAGTTTCTCGACCAGTTCAGCAACCGACTTGACCTTGATACCCGCGCTGCGTGCAGCTGGCGCTTCGACTTTCAGGGTCTTGTTGGTGGAGGCGGTGGAAACGCCCAGCGCGTCTGGAGTAACGGTTTCCAGCGGCTTCTTCTTGGCCTTCATGATGTTCGGCAGCGACGCGTAGCGCGGCTCGTTCAGACGCAGGTCGGTGGTGACGATCGCTGGCAGGTTCAGCGCAACGGTCTGCAGGCCGCCGTCGATCTCACGGGTAACCTTGACCTTGTCGCCAGCCACTTCAACCTTGGAGGCGAAAGTGCCTTGAGCGAAGCCGCTCAGCGCCGCCAGCATCTGGCCGGTCTGGTTGTTGTCGCTGTCGATCGCTTGCTTGCCAAGGATCACCAGCTGCGGCTGCTCTTTGTCGACCACAGCCTTGAGCAGTTTGGCCACGGCCAGCGAGGTCAGCTCTTCAGCGGATTCGACCAGCACGGCACGGTCGGCACCCAGTGCCAGAGCGGTACGCAGTTGCTCCTGGGCAGTGGCCGGGCCGACGGTAACGACGACGATCTCGCTCGCCACGCCCTTTTCTTTCAGGCGTACGGCTTCTTCTACGGCGATTTCGCAGAAGGGGTTCATGGACATCTTGACGTTAGCAAGGTCGACGCCGGAGTTGTCCGCCTTGACGCGAACCTTGACGTTATAGTCGACCACTCGTTTGACAGCTACAAGAACCTTCATGGATTCCTCGTTACTCTCCGGTGAAAAGAATGTCGCCTGGGGCAAACCCGGCGATTGCGCGTGGGTACAAGGGCACCTCTAAAAACGATTGCAGCCGATAGAATTTAACCCTGACCCAGCAGTCCCAATTCGACCTTGCAACAGCAAAACCCGTGAGTCATTTTCTGTCGTGGCGTGTAAACTCCACTACAAAGCGGCCCGCGGCCCAGCTGCCCTGCTTTTCGCCTGGTTTTTAGGGGTGCACCTGCATCCGGCGGTCAGCCTACGGCGAGCGCAAAACCGCTCGTATCTTGACCGTAACGCCTAATCCGGTCAATACGGCAAACCGGTCAGATTCACGCCGTGCGTCTTTGATTTTACTGGCCTGCGGCAAATTCAAACAAACGTTTGTATTGGACCCCGTGAGTGGTGTAGATATAATGCGCGGCCAAGAGAAAGCGGTGTAGTCCGTCATCACTCGAGCTACAGCTTACACGTACCGAAAAATGACCGCCTGACACCCGCCAACAAAGAAAAACCGATGAGCCTTGAGTAGGAGAGAACCTGTGGAACGCGAATACATGGAATTCGACGTGGTCATTGTCGGCGCTGGCCCGGCTGGCCTGTCCGCCGCCTGCCGACTGAAGCAGAAGGCCGCCGAAGCCGGTAACGAAATCAGCGTCTGCGTGGTCGAGAAAGGCTCGGAAGTCGGTGCCCACATCCTCTCCGGCGCGGTCTTCGAACCGCGTGCCCTGAACGAACTGTTCCCGGACTGGAAAGAGCTCGGCGCCCCGCTCAACACCGAAGTCAAACGCGACGACATCTACGTGCTCAAGGATGCTGGCAGCTCGATCAAGGTCCCTGACCTGTTCGTGCCCAAGACCATGCACAACGAAGGCAACTACATCATCTCCCTGGGCAACCTGTGCCGCTGGCTGGCCCAGCAGGCCGAGAACCTGGGCGTGGAGATCTACCCGGGCTTCGCCGCCCAAGAGGCGTTGTTCGACGAGAACGGCGTAGTCCGCGGGATCATCACCGGCGACCTGGGTGTCGACCGTGAAGGCAACCCGAAAGAAGGCCTGTACACCCCGGGCATGGAGCTGCGCGGCAAATACACCCTGTTTGCCGAAGGCTGCCGTGGTCACATCGGCAAGCAACTGATCAAACGCTTCAACCTCGACAGCGAGTCCGACACCCAGCACTACGGCATCGGTCTCAAGGAAATCTGGGAAGTCGACCCGGCCAAGCACGAACAGGGCCTGGTGGTGCACACCGCCGGCTGGCCACTGGACGTGATGAGCGCCGAGAACACCGGTGGCTCGTTCCTCTACCACCTGGAAAACAACCAGGTAGTGGTCGGGCTGATCGTCGACCTGTCCTACAGCAACGCCTACCTGTCGCCGTTCGACGAATTCCAGCGCCTCAAGCACCACCCGGTGATCAGCCAGTACCTCGAAGGCGGCAAGCGCATCAGCTACGGTGCCCGCGCCATCAGCAAAGGCGGCCTGAACTCGCTGCCGAAGATGGTCTTCAACGGTGGTGCACTGATCGGTTGCGACCTCGGCACCCTGAACTTCGCCAAGATCAAGGGCAGCCACACCGCGATGAAGTCCGGCATGCTCGCCGCCGAAGCGGTGGCCGATGCCCTGCTGGCCGGCAGCGAAGGCGGCGACCAGCTCAACAGCTACGTCGAAGCGTTCAAGGCCAGCTGGCTGCATGAAGAGCTGTTCACCAGCCGTAACTTCGGCCCGGCCATGCACAAGTTCGGTCCGATCTTCGGCGCGGCGTTCAACTATGTCGACCAGAACTGGTTCGGCGGCAAGCTGCCGTTCACCCTGCACGACACCAAGCCGGACTACGCCTGCCTGAAGCTGGCCGCCGACTCGAAAAAAATCGACTATCCAAAACCGGATGGCAAACTGAGCTTCGACAAGCTGAGCTCGGTGTTCCTCTCCAACACCAACCATGAAGAAGAGCAGCCGTGCCACCTGAAACTGGCTGACGCGAGCATCCCGATCGCCACCAACCTGCCGCTGTACGACGAACCGGCCCAGCGCTACTGCCCGGCGGGCGTGTACGAGGTGGTGACCCAGGAAGACGGCAGCAAGCGCTTCCAGATCAACGCCCAGAACTGCGTGCACTGCAAGACCTGTGACATCAAGGACCCTTCGCAGAACATCACCTGGGTGACGCCGGAAGGCGCTGGTGGCCCGACTTACCCGAACATGTAAATCAGGCTGCCAACAAAAAGCCCCCTCGCCTTGCGGCCAGGGGGCTTTTTATTGCACATCGTTTGGCTTTAGCAGCGTACGGCCTGATCCTCAAACCCAAGCGTTTCTCGCGCCCCGTAATACACCGCCGTCAACAGCCCGACCACCCCCATGACCAGACTGAAAACTACGCATACCCACGGGCTCCACGGCATCAACGCAATCAGCATCAGCGGTGTGGTACTGGCCCACAGCGCATAGGCGATGTTGTAGGTAAAGGAAATCCCCGACACCCGGATCGGCGCCGGGAACAGCCCGACCATCACCGACGGCACCACACCCACCACGCCACAGGCCAATCCTGCCAGGGCATAGGCCAGCCCAGGCCACTGCCAACCACTCACCAGGCTCGCATACAAGGCGCCAATGCCCAGCGGCAGCAGCAGACAGTAGAACATCAGCGCGCGCCAGGCGCCGACCCGGTCGACCAACAGCCCGGCCAATACGCAACCGATACTGAGAAAGACGATGCCCATGCTGCTCAATGCGAAGGTGTGTCCGGCACTCATGCCAAAGCGCTGCTGCATCACCGTCGGGGTGATGACCACCAACACCACCACCGCCGAAGTCAGCACACAGGTCAACAGCACAGCAGGAATCAGCGCCCGCCGATGCTCGCTGAGCACCGTGCGCAGCGGGAATGCTACCGGCTGCTCGCGGCGCTCGCGCAAGGCCAGGAACACTGGCGTCTCGCTCAACCAGCGGCGCAGCCATACACCAATTACACCGAACACCCCACCCAACAGGAACGGGAAGCGCCAGGCGTAGTCGAGGATCTCTTGTGGGGTGAACAGTTGCGCCAGCAGCGTGGCGGTCAAGGCGCCAAGCAGGTAACCGAACGTCAGGCCCGCCTGCAGGAAGCCCAGCGCATAGCCGCGCCGCCCGGCCGGTGCGTGCTCGGCAACGAACACCCAGGCACTGGGCACTTCGCCGCCTACCGCTGCACCCTGGAGAATCCGCAGCGCCAGCAGAATCAGCGGGGCGAAATAGCCGATTTCGGCGTAGGTCGGCATCACCCCGATCAACAGGCACGGCAAGGCCATCATCAGGATACTCAAGCTGAAGACCTTCTTGCGTCCCAGGTGGTCGGCAAAGTGCGCCATCAGGATCCCGCCCAGGGGCCTGGCCAGGTAGCCGGTGACAAAGATCCCGAAACTCTGCAACAAACGCAGCCACTCGGGCATCTGCGGCGGGAAGAACAACTGGCTGAGGGTCAGGGCGAAGAACACGAAGATGATGAAATCGTAGATTTCCAGCGCGCCGCCCAAGGCCGCCAGGCTCAGGGTTTTATGGTCGCTGCGCGTCAGGCGTAGCGCTGGCGCGGGCGTGGTGGCTGTCATAAGGGCATCCGTCAATCGATGGGCATCGACGCGCTCTGCGGCGCGCCTGGGCGAACGCCAGAGGATAGCAAAACACACCACAAGGGTGCGCCAACTGATGCCACGACTCAGGACTGACGGGAAAAAATCGACGGCGCAAAACTCATCCGTCGCGGTGAATACCCCGCAGAAGACGCCCGTTCGAACACAGCCGGCAGCTGCCCGATGACTTTCGGCGAATCGATGATCGCCATGAAGGTATGCATGGTCTCGTCGTCGGGGACCTTGGGCAGACTGACATTCACCGCTTCGCGCTGGCCACTGGGAATGGCCGGCACTTTCAGGTGCTGGGACTGGTACAGCAGGGCGTGCTGGATCTGGGCGCTGCCCCGGCAAAAGCGCTCCAGGTCGACCCCGACATGGCTGGCCAGGTCAATATTGCCCACCAGCAGGTTGAATGGCTGCAGTGCGCTCTGCACCAGGCGCTGCAGGTCTTCAAACGATTCGACCGGAGCAATGCGATAGTAGCCCATGCCATTGAGGATTTTCTCCAGCTGCAGCAATTGCATCGGATGCTCGTCGGCAATCAGGATCCGCAGTGATTTGTTTGGCATCGTCTATGACCAAGGCTGGAGAGCGTTAGCGGCATTCCTTGACCATACTGCGCCAATAACTCAACTACAGGCCGGTGGCGGGCACTTCGCCAGATATAGGGTCTTTCTTGATAGTTGTTGGGAAATCCGCAGAAAGCAAGCGCGCTCACAACGAAATTTTCACACTACCCCAGTAACGCCCGCGTATCAGGACTCCCACAGCCGCATGCGCACACGACAGTGCTTCATCGCATTGACGATGTGTTTTTCCACCAGGCTGCGGGAAATACCCAGACGTTCGGCGATTTCCTGATGTGACAGGCCTTCGAGCTTGCGCAACAGAAAGCTGTCGCGGCAGGGCTTGCTCAATTCAGCGAGTGCGCGCTGCATCAATTCCAGACGCTGTCGCAGCTCCATCTCCTGGGGCGGCGCCGGGGAAAAGAAGCGTTCGTCACTGTCGAGCACTTCCAGTGGCTCGGCCTGGCGCAACTGGCCCCGGCGATGACCATCGATCACCAGGTTCAGGGCCGTACGGTAGAGAAAAGCGCGGGGATGCTCGATGTCGCTATCAGCCGTGCGCTCCAGCACCCGAGTGTAGGCATCGTGGGCGACGTCTTCAGCCGCCTGACGGTTACCCAGGCGGGCGCAGAGGAAACTCACCAGTTCGCGATAGTAGTTTTCCAACACAGCACCTGGCCGCAGCATCGCGGGGTTTTCCTGACTCTGGGTGAGCGGAGTTGAATGATGGCAGATTGGAATAATACAAATTATAATTATTCTCAGCAAGCTCAAGCGAGCGGGTCTTCTGCCGGACCCCGCCGGATCATCTGCTGAACCTCGATTGCCACGGTAAATTCCGCCGCCAGTCTCTCGTTTACCTGGGAGCCGCCCGTGTCTGTCGTGTTTGTCTGCCAGCGTGACCCACGGCTTAACCCCCTTTGGCTGGAACCCTGCATGAGACGTCCTTCGAACAAACGCCGCCTGCTGCTCTGTGGCCTCGGTCTGCTCAGCCTGAGTGCCCTGCTCGCCTGGAAAACCCTGCCCGGCAGTGGCGACCCGCTCAGCACCGTCAGCGTGACGCGCAACGATATCGAAAGCAGCGTAACCGCACTGGGCACCTTGCAACCGCGGCGCTACGTCGATGTCGGTGCCCAGGCTTCAGGGCAGATCCGCAAGCTGCATGTGGAGGTCGGCGACCAGGTCAAGGCGGGGCAACAGCTGGTCGAGATCGATCCCTCGACCCAACAGGCCAAGCTCGATGCCGGGCGTTTCTCGATCGACAACCTCAAGGCCCAGCTGGCTGAACAGCAAGCCCAGTACCAGCTCGCCGAACAACAATACAAACGCCAGCGCAACCTGGCCGCCGGAGGCGCCACCCGCGAGGAAGATGTGCAAAGCGCCCAGGCTCAGTTGAAGGTTACCCAGGCCCGCATCGACATGTACCGCGCGCAGATCCGCCAGGCCCAGGCCAGCCTGCGCAGCGATGAGGCCGAGTTGGGCTACACGCGTATCTATGCACCGATGTCCGGGACCGTGGTCGCCGTGGATGCGCGCGAGGGCCAGACCCTCAACGCCCAGCAACAGACACCCTTGATCCTGCGTATCGCCAAACTGTCGCCGATGACCGTCTGGGCGCAGGTATCGGAAGCCGATATCGGTCATGTCAAACCGGGCATGTCGGCTTACTTCACTACCCTGGCGGGCGGCAAGCGCCGCTGGACCAGTACCGTACGCCAGATCCTGCCGGTACCCCCCAAGCCCCTGGACCAGTCCAGTCAGGGTGGCGGCAGCCCGGCCAGCGCCAGCGGCACAGGCACGGGAAGCAAAGTGGTGCTGTACACCGTGTTGCTGGACGTGGACAACCCCGATAACGCCTTGATGGCGGAAATGACCACCCAGGTGTTCTTCGTTGCCGGTCGCGCCAGCAAGGTACTGACCGTAGCGGTGGCCGCACTGGATGAAGATGCCAGCGACGAAAACCTGCGCATTGCCCAGGTGCTCGATGCCAATGGCAAGAT
>JBOICD010000091.1:0-10181 GCA_050739855.1 Pseudomonas sp. | reverse complement strand
GAACAGGATCAGGTCGCGACCGGAAATGCCTTGGTCAAACACCACGAACAGGTCGGCCGTCAGGCGCATCACCCAGGTGATCGACAGCAGTAGCAGAATACGGGTAACCATGGCCAGGGCCAGGCCGAAAATCCGGGTGCGCTGCTGCATGTGCTTGGGCATGCGGCTGACCAGGATCGAGATCATGATGATGTTGTCGATGCCGAGAACGATCTCAAGAGCCGTCAGGGTAAAAAAGGCAACCCAGATTTCTGGGCTGGTCAGCCATTCCATGTTTATTCCTTCGTGCGGTAAATGCAGAGCGCCCGGGCAAGGGGCGCGCTGCGGTTGTATGAAACTGTTGTCTTATAGGCTGCTGAACAGTGGGAAAATTCCCATGAGCAGCGCGGCGAGCATTATGCACAGGCAGACCAGAACTGCCCACTTCAAGGTGAAGCGCTGATGATCGCCGAAGTCGATGCCGGCCAGGGCCACCAACAGGTAGGTAGAGGGTACCAGCGGGCTGAGCAGGTGTACGGGTTGGCCGACGATCGACGCGCGGGCCATTTCCACTGGCGAGATGCCGTAGTGGCTGGCGGCTTCGGAGAGCACCGGCAGCACCCCGTAGTAGAAGGCGTCGTTGGACATGAAGAAGGTGAACGGCATGCTCACGATCGCAGTGATCACCGCCAGGTAAGGGCCCAGGGCTTCAGGAATCACCGCCAGCAGGCTCTTGGACATGGCCTCGACCATGCCGGTACCGGACAGGATGCCGGTGAAGATGCCGGCGGCGAAGATCAGCCCGACCACCGCCAGCACACTGCCGGAATGCGCGGCGACACGGTCTTTCTGCATTTGCAGGCAGGGATAGTTGACGATCATGGCGATACTGAAGGCGACCATGAACAGCACCGGCAGCGGCAGCAGGCCAGCGACCAGGGCAACCATCAGCGCCGTGGTCAGAGCACCGTTGAACCAGATCATTTTCGGCCGACGAGCATCGGGAAACTGCGAAACGCTGATTTCGCTGTGGTCGATTTCGTCACCTGGCAGGTGCAATTCGCCCAGGCGAGCGCGTTCACGCTTGCCGTACATGTAGGCAATCGCAAGAATCGCCACTACCCCTGCCAGCATGGCCGGGATCATCGGTACGAAGATATCCGAAGGGTCGACATGCAGGGCGCTGGCCGCACGCGCGGTCGGGCCGCCCCAAGGGGTCATGTTCATCACCCCGCCAGCGAGAATGATCAGGCCCGCCATGATCCGTGGGCTCATGCCCAGGCGGCTGTACAGCGGCAGCATGGCCGCCACGCAGATCATATAGGTGGTGGCGCCGTCGCCGTCCATCGACACGACCAGGGCCAGCACAGCGGTGCCCACCGAGACTTTCAGCGGGTCACCTTTGACCATCTTGAGAATCTTGCGCACGGCCGGATCGAACAGGCCGGAATCGATCATCAGACCGAAATACAGGATGGCGAACATCAGCATCACCCCGGTCGGGGCCAGCTTGGTGATGCCTTGCAGCATCATCGGGCCGATATCGCCCGAGAAGCCGCCGAACAGGGCGAAAATGATCGGTACCAGGATCAGGGCGATCAAGGCCGACAGGCGCTTGGTCATGATCAGGTACATGAAGGTGATGACCATGGCAAAGCCGAGGAAGGTCAGCATAGGAGTACTCCAGGCGTATCGCGTCGAAAAAGGAACGAGTCGGGCGGATCAGCGCGCGAGGCGCGGCGCATGGAATAGCGGAGGGCGTGCAGCGGGGAGGCGGTTGTAAGCAAACATCAGAATCACCATTGTTGTTGTTAATTGGGCCGGGCGCTGTACAAGAACTCAGGTGCCCTGGCTGACCGGTCTGTGCCGGTAGTGGAGGTCATCCTAAGCCGGCAAGCTTTCAGCCAGCTTTCGCTGGCCCAATGGCGACGAGAGGTGCATTGTTGGCGTCAGGCCACAGGCCGGGAGGGACAAGCGATGGATGATACGTATGAAGGCGGCTGCCATTACGGCGCCTTGCGCTACCGGGTTCGAGGGCCTTTGAAGGACATCGCCCACTGTCATTGCTCGGTGTGTCGACGGGTCAGTGGCGGGCTGCTGGTGACCTGGGCGACCCTGCCCTGCGCTGATTTCCAGTGGCTGAGCGGTACGCCACAACGCTATGACTCCTCACCCAGCTGTGTGCGCTACTTCTGCAGCCGGTGCGGGGCGCATGTGGCGCTGACCACCGACCTGAGCCCGGAAACCATCGACATCACCATCACCACCCTGGATCAGCCTGAACTGGCCCGGCCGCAACGGCATATCTGGACCAGTAGCCGCCTGCCCTGGCTGCATCTGGATGAGCATCTGCCGGGTGAGCCCGAAGAGTCCCTATAGATCGGGTCAAGCCCGGTGGGAGCGGGCTTGACCCGCGATTGCGTTTTGTCAGGCAAATCGCATCGCGAGGCAAGCTCGCTCCCACCTAAGTGAACAGCATTCCCCTCTAGGTGTGGTGTTCAGGGCAGCTGCAGGCCACCGGCGGCCTTGTGCAGGGCGCGCAAATGTTCGCCAACCTGCTTGATGTTGGCTTCGACCGCGGCGATTTCTGCAGCCCTGGCTGGGCCGAGCAGCGCACGTACTTCTTTGTCCAGATCGGCGCTGAGGGTTTGCAGCTGCTTTTGCCGCTGGCTGGACTCGCTGATCAACAGCTTGCGTTCCCCTGCCTGTGGCAAGCCGTAGCCGCTGCTGCCCAGCAGCTCTGCCGGCCGGCTGAGAAATCCGCTGTTGGCAAGAATCTGCTGCAGCGTGCCATTGGCCTTGGCCACGCTGGCATCATTCGCTGCCCGACCGGTCAGATAGCGCTGTTTAACCTCGTCCTGGGCCAGCAGCAGTTGCTTGCGCAAGCTCGCCTGCTCCAGCAGGAGCAGCGCTGCACTGGTGCGCAGATCCGCCTGTGCGAACCATTGCTGGCGTTGCTTGGCAGATTGATCCAGCCAGGCTTCGACACTGTCCTGGGAAATTGGCAGCTGCTGTTTAAGCACCAGGAACATGGCCTGATAGCGGTCGCGGTAGGAATCGAAGCGGTAACCCAGGCGTAGCGCCTCGCGGGGATCATCGAGCACGCTGACATCGGCCAGCCCGCGACCTTGCAGCACTTCCAGCAAGCCATTGGGCACGATGCTGTCCAGATCGGCCAGGCGCGGGTTGGCGGTGCCGCTGCGCAACAGCTTGAGGGTTTCCACCGCACAGTTGTTGGACAGGAAGTAGTAGTTGCCGTCGTAACTCCAGTGCATCTCGGCCGCCTGGCGCACCAGGCTTTCCAGCTCATTGCGGTCAAACTTGAGGGGGATCGAGGCGAGACTGCGCAGTTCGGTCTTGGTGTATTCGTCGATGACCTGGGCCAGGGGCAGGACGAACAGACGTGAAGGGTAGGCCCCGGTCAGGCCGTCCCAGCTCGACAGCTGTACATCATTGACGAAGGCGCGGTACGACAGCACCAGGTGCTGGTCGAGGTCGAGCCGGCAGTCAGGGCCGCGCGGGCGTCCGGGTGCGCAGATGACCAGACGCAGCATGCTGTGGCCCCAGCGGCTGACCCAGTTCTGGTTGGCTTCGGCCAACAGGTAGTCCACGGCGTATACGCGCTCCGGGTCGATTTCGCCCAGTGGCGCCTTGGCAAAATCATTACCGGCATTGAGAAACGGCAGCGCTTGCGGGCAGGCCGGATGTTCCGGCGCCCAGTCGAAGTGCTCTTTCAGATAGTTCTGCAGTGCTGGCCGCCGGCAGGCGAAGCTCGGGTCAAGGAGGAAATACTCCATGTTGACCGCGATGAACTCCTTCGGGCTGCTCAGTTCGTAGCTGTCGGGGCTGCGGGCCACCTGGCGGTTATGTTGCTCACGTTCCCCTCGCCTGCCGACATACTGCGGCCAGCCGGCCAGGTCGAGCAGGCGCGGATCATCGCTGAGGGTGAAGCGCCGTTCGGTTTGCCCGCGGCACTGTTCAGGCAGGCCAACCTTGCCCTGACTGCTGAGGTGTCGCGCACACTGGGTGATCAGGCGTCGTTCGCTGCCCTGCCAGAGGCGGGCGCGATCGTAGATATGCGTCAGCTCGTGCAGCACGGTGGCCAGCAGCTCCTGACGCACCGTGCCGTGGGGGCGACCGGTTTTTTTGCTGGCTGCGCTGCCATCGGTGAGGCCGGGCAACAGCCGGCGATTGAGCTCGAGTGTTGATACCAGCGATGCCTGGCCGTAGGCATCTTCAGGCATCTTCGTGCTCCAGCTGACCCGGACACGCCGATCCAGTCGCGCCTTGAAACTCGGCGGCAGCGCCTGCATGGCTTCATCCAGCAGCGCCTGGCTGGCACGCTGCTGCGCAGGCTCAAGCCCCTCAGTCTGCAGTTGCAACTGCAGGTCGGCCAGGGCTGGGCTGCCAAGTAGCGTCAGCAGGCCACCCAGCAACCAGGTGCGCAGGGTGTTCACAGGGCGAGAATGGCTTCAGCCAGGGCTTGATCGCTGGCCTGGCGTGCTTCAGGTACACGCTGGCGCAAGGTATCGAAGGCGGCTTCCAGTTGAGCACCACGGATTTCACCGCTGCTGGCGACGTAACTGGCGGCATCGTCACGGGCTTCACGGACGACTTTGGAGTCACGGATCGAGGTGGTGGTATCGGAGGTGAAGTCGATCGAGCGGCCGAACGCACGCACGATGATGTTGCTGGTGGCCACCAGGGTTTGCGCCTGGGCTACATCGGCCAGCAACAGAAGGCCAAGGGTGGCGGCAATCAGCGGGTTACGCATGGAGCATCTCCGGAAGAACGGGGGTAATCATTGGACGAGAATTGCCTGCGCCAGTTCAAGATCGGCGACAGCAAGTTCGGGGTTGGTCTCGCGCAACCGGCTCAGGGCGGCCTGCAGTCGGACACCGTGTATCTGGCCGTCGCTGGCGACAAACGCGGCGGCATCATCCTGGGCATTGAGCAGCAGTTTGCGATCGAAGGGCGCCGAGGTCACCTTGCTGGTGACGTAACCGCTGACGACAAGATTGTTGGTGGTGAGGTCCAGGGCCTGGGCGGTACCGGTCCAGCACAACACAAGCAACAGTAATGACAGATAACGCATGGGTCTCGTTAGGCTGGCGAATCAGACGGCAAAGGCTATCCCAATGCGCTGGCAAGGACCAGCGCAGGGTGCCCGGCTTCATTGCATGTTGTTACATGCTGAAGCCAGAAACAGACGAACTCAGAATGCCAGGATGGCCTGGGCCAGTTGTGCGTCGCTGGCCTGCAGGCTTGGTGCCTGCTGACGGATGTGGGCGAAGGCACTTTCGAGTTTCACGCCGCGGATCTCGCCGTGGCTGGCAACGAAGCTGGCAGCGTCGTCACGGGCGGCGCGCACGATTTTGTCGTCACGGAACGACGAAGACACGTCGGAGGTGGCATCAGTGGAGGCGGCAACTGCGCCTACCACAGCATCAGTGGTTACGACGAAGCTGGTGGCGTTGGCAGTGGAAGCCAGTGCCAGTACCAGCGCGGCGCCAAACAAGCGAGTACGGAACATGGTCGATCTCCTGGTTGAAGCGGGTTCTTTGTGTCAGACGCACGCTCAGCCGGTTGCGCTACTTTTCACCAAGCTGGGTGCCCTAAGGGTATCACGCGGTCAGCGTCTGCGAATTGGACAAGGTTGCGGCAAGATTTATCAACTGTACCTATAAAAAATAAATCTTATAAAACTGTACCTATTGTGCCTGTAGCCGCTCTATCTCGCGGCTTCAGAACGAAAAAACCCGTCAGCAGTGACCTGCGACGGGTTTTCGGAATTCGAGGTGCCGGCCTTGGCCGGCGAGCCCTGCATTAACGCCAGAACGGCTTGCTCAGCTCTTCGTAGCGTTGTGCTTCGCTGATCCCTGCGTCGGCCAGCAGGCGCGAATCCAGTCGGGCCAGTTGGTGGCGGCTGGCGATGCGGCGTTGCCACAGCATCAGGTTGGCCAGCAGGCGCAGTGGCAGCGCGGCCTTGGATTGTTCGTTGGTGCGTTCGAAAACCAGATCGGAACTGAGGGTACGTTCCATGATGTCATCCTTCCGCTTGTGGCGGCATTAGGTAGTGATTTAACTGATGCCAATGATCCTCCTCTGCCGTCCATAACAGTAGATACAGTTCACCTGCATTGTGATGGGCCAGTTAACTGTTTTAGGGCACTGTTGCACTCCGAATAGGCGCAACTGTACTGGTCGGCACTAAAGTGGTGCGTTTTTGCTTGAGGGTCGAGTGCGGAGAGGGAAAATCGGGGTGAAAACACCGGTACAGTAGAACAGTTTATGCTGACTTATGGTTGCCAACTGTTCAGCCGGTGAGTATTGCGCGCCACCGGCTGAAAACTGTGAGGCTTAGCTGGCGAGCATGCGCCCGGTTTCTTCCAGGTTTTCGTGCCAGGCCAGGGCTTCGCGCAGGATATGCGGGGTATGGCCGCCCTTCTCGCAGGCGCGGGTGAAGTAGTCGTTCAGCGCCTCGCGGTAGTCAGGGTGCACACAGTTGTCGATGATCACCCGTGCACGCTCACGCGGCGCCAGGCCACGCAAGTCGGCCAGGCCTTGCTCGGTGACGAGGATATCGACGTCATGCTCGGTATGGTCCACGTGGCTGACCATTGGCACGACGCTGGAGATCGCACCGCCTTTGGCAATCGACTTGGTGACGAAAATCGCCAGGTGAGCGTTGCGGGCGAAGTCGCCCGAGCCGCCAATACCGTTCATCATCCGCGTGCCGCAGACGTGCGTGGAGTTGACGTTGCCGTACAGGTCGAACTCAAGGGCGGTGTTGATGCCGATGATGCCCAGGCGGCGCACCACTTCAGGGTGGTTGGAGATT
Source organism: Pseudomonas sp. (assembly GCA_050739855.1). Taxonomy (GTDB): domain Bacteria; phylum Pseudomonadota; class Gammaproteobacteria; order Pseudomonadales; family Pseudomonadaceae; genus Aquipseudomonas. Next base: position 3,361 of record JBOICD010000091.1, on the reverse strand, counting down.
TCCTGCGGGCGCAGGACCAGTTTGTCCTTGTAGCGCTCCAGGTTACCGAACACGTCGGCATTGCGACGGCTCGACAGGGTGATGGAGCTGCCCGAGGCAAAGCTCAGCTTGCCGGCGTCGATCAGGTCGAAGGTCGAGTCCTGCAGTACTTCGGAGTACATGGTCAGGTCTTCGAACGGCGAATCGATCAGGCCGCACATCACCGCGTTGGCGATGCTGCCGATACCCGCCTGCAGCGGGCCGAGCTTGTTGGTCATGCGCCCTGCTTCCACTTCCTGTTTGAGGAAGTTGATCAGGTGGTTGGCGATGCCCTGGGTTTCATCATCGGGCGGCAGCACGGTGGACGGCGAGTCAGGTTGCTCGGTGATGACGATGCCGACAATCTTGGCCGGGTCGATCGGGATCGCGGTGCTGCCGATGCGGTCATCGACTTTGACCAGCGGGATCGGCGTGCGGGTTGGCCGGTAGGTCGGGATATAGATGTCGTGCAGACCTTCCAGGTTGGCGTTGTGGGCCATGTTGATCTCGACGATCACCTGTTTGGCGAAGATCGCGAAGCTGGCCGAGTTACCCACCGAAGTGGTCGGTACGATATGGCCTTGCTCGGTGATGGCAACCGCTTCGATGACCGCGATGTCCGGCAGCTTCAGTTGCTGGTTGCGCAGCTGTTCCACGGTTTCCGACAGGTGCTGGTCGATGAACATGACCTTGCCATCGTTGATGGCCTTGCGCAGCGTGCTGTCGACCTGGAATGGCATGCGACGGGCCAGAACACCGGCTTCGGTCAGTTCTTTGTCCAGGTCGTTGCCCAGGCTGGCACCGGTCATCAGGCTGATTTGCAGCGGAGATTGCTTGGCACGCTCGGCCAGTGCATGCGGCACCGCCTTGGCTTCGCCGGCGCGGGTGAAGCCGCTCATGCCGACGGTCATGCCGTCCTCGATCAGGCCGGCGGCATCAGCCGCACTCATTACCTTGCTGTGCAGGGAGGACAAGCGGATACGATCACGGTACATGGATTGTTATCTCAGGCTACTAAAGCTAGATGCGCAGTCTAGTGATTTAGCAGCCCGGCGTCCCGCGACCAAGGTCGAATGCGAAGCCATGAAATAGAGCCTTCTGTCGGTGGGCCGGGCATTAAAAAGCCCCAGCCGGTACCGCGCTGGGGCTAATTGTCACAGCCTGACAAAGGCTTAGTCGACAGCTTTGACCATGTCCTCGATGACCTTCTTGGCGTCGCCGAAAACCATCATGGTTTTGTCCAGATAGAACAGTTCGTTATCAAGCCCCGCATAGCCACTGGCCATGGAGCGCTTGTTGACGATGATGGTCTTGGCCTTGAACGCTTCAAGGATCGGCATGCCGGCGATTGGCGATTTCGGATCGTTCTTCGCCGCCGGGTTGACCACGTCGTTGGCGCCGAGCACCAGCACCACGTCGGCCTGGCCGAACTCGGAGTTGATGTCTTCCATCTCGAACACCTGGTCGTACGGTACTTCGGCTTCCGCCAGCAATACGTTCATGTGGCCAGGCATGCGCCCTGCCACCGGGTGAATCGCATACTTCACGGTGACGCCGTTGTGGGTCAGCTTCTCGGTCAGTTCCTTCAGCGCGTGCTGGGCACGGGCCACCGCCAGGCCATAGCCCGGAACGATGATTACGGTGTCGGCGTTGCTCAGCAGGAAGGTGGCGTCATCGGCCGAACCGGATTTCACCGGGCGGGCTTCCTGCGCACCGGCTGGACCGCCGGCATCTGCAGCGCCGCCGAAACCGCCGAGGATCACGTTGAAGAACGAACGGTTCATCGCCTTGCACATGATGTACGAGAGGATGGCACCCGACGAACCCACCAGCGAACCGGCAATGATCAGCATCGAGTTGTTCAGCGAGAAGCCGATACCGGCAGCCGCCCAGCCCGAGTAGCTGTTGAGCATCGACACCACCACCGGCATGTCGGCACCACCAATCGGGATGATGATCAGCACGCCCATGATGAACGCCAGGATCAGCATCAGGGCAAAGGCGCTGTAGCTACCGGTGAAGGTGAAGACCAGGCCCAGGCCGATGGTTGCCAGGCCCAGAATCAGGTTCAGCTTGTGTTGGCCCGTGAACTGTACCGGTGCGCCCTGGAACAGGCGGAACTTGTACTTGCCAGAGAGCTTGCCGAAGGCAATCACCGAACCGGAGAAGGTGATCGCGCCAATGGCGGCACCGAGGAACAGCTCCAGGCGGTTGCCGGTCGGGATCGGGTCGCTGATGCTGGAGACGATGCCCAGCGACTGCGGCTCGACCACCGCGGCAATGGCAATGAACACCGCGGCCAGACCGATCATGCTGTGCATGAAGGCCACCAGCTCGGGCATTTTGGTCATTTCAACGCGCTTGGCCATGATCGAACCGGCGGTGCCGCCGACCAGCAGGCCGACAATCACATAGCCGATACCGTCAGTGGCCAGCTCCGCGCCCAGCTTGTAGATCAGGCCGACGGTGGTGACGATCGCCAGCGCCATGCCGAGCATGCCGAACAGGTTGCCGCGCCGCGAGGTGGTCGGGTGCGACAGGCCCTTGAGCGCCTGGATGAAGCAAATCGAGGCGACGAGGTAGAGAAGTGTTACCAGGTTCATGCTCATGTTTACTGCTTCCCCTCAGCCTTTACGGCTTTCTTCTTGAACATCTCCAGCATGCGCCGGGTGACGAGGAAACCACCGAATACGTTGACCGCTGCCAGGGCCACCGCAAGAGTGCCCATGGTTTTGCCCAGCGGCGTTACGGTCAGCGCGGCGGCCAGCATGGCGCCGACGATGACGATGGCGGAGATGGCGTTGGTGACCGCCATCAGGGGGGTATGCAGTGCAGGGGTGACGTTCCACACCACGTGGTAACCGATATAGATCGCCAGCACGAAAATGATCAGGTTATAGACGCCGTGAGAGATCAGCATGTCTTCCATTGTCTGGCTCCTTATCCGTTCTTGCGGATGATCTGGCCGTCGCGGCACATCAGGCACGCGGCGACGATATCGTCTTCGAGGTTGATCACAAGCGCGCTGTCCTTGTCGAACAGCAGCTTCATGAAGTCGAGCAGGTTACGTGCATACAGGGCCGAGGCGTCGGCACCCACCTGCGCGGGCAGGTTGGTCGGGCCGACAATGGTCACGCCCTGCTCTACCACCACCTGATCGGCGACGGTCAGCGGGCAGTTGCCGCCTTGGGCCGCCGCCAGGTCAATGACCACCGAACCCGGCTTCATTTGCGCAACGGTCTCGGCGCTGAGCAGGGTCGGCGCCTTGCGCCCGGGGATCAGTGCGGTGGTGATGACGATATCGGCTTGTTTCGCGCGCTCGTGCACGGCCTGGGCCTGACGC
>JBOICD010000090.1:0-10198 GCA_050739855.1 Pseudomonas sp. | reverse complement strand
GGCTTGCCCCGCGATGCGATGTGACTGACAAACCACAATCGCGGGGCAAGCCCGCTCCCACAGCCCCGCCCCCTTGGGAGCCAAACACCGAAAACAGAAAAGGCCGCATAAGCGGCCTTTTCTGTTTCTGGCGTGGATCACTCAATAGCGAGTGATGTCCGCCTTGGCTTCCAGCTGCTTGCGGTAAGCGGCGAAGTCCTGCTGGCCAGCACGCGAAGCGAGGAAGCGGCGGTATGCCGATTTCTCTTCATCGGTGGCCGCAGCGCCTTCGTTGACGCCATTGAGGCGCAATACAACCAGACTACCGTCGTTGAGCGTGACGCTGCTGTAGACCGGCTTGTCCTTGGCCTCTGGCTTGGCCATACGGAACACTGCCTGCAGCTCGACCGGATCAATGCCTTCCTGGCTGCGCGAGACCGCTTCCTGGACCTTCCAGCTCTGACCTTCCTGGGTAGCACCCAGTGCGATGCTGCCGTCACGCAGACCGGCGATCAGCTTGTCAGCCTTGGCTTTCAGGGCGGCAGTCGCCTGTTCTTTGGCCAGGTGCTTACGGATGCTGTCAGACACCACGTCCAGCCCCAGTTGCTCAGGCTTGCGGTGTTCCTTGACGCGCAGGACCACGATGGTTTCCGGATCCAGTTCGATCGCAGTGCTGTTGGCACCCTCTTCCAGCACTTCAGCGCTGTAGGCGGCCTGGATCACGGCACGGTTGGCGGTGATGCCTTCGCCACCTTCACGACCGAAGGCCGCCGAGGTGTGAACCTTCAGGCCCAGATCCTGAGCTGGCTGAGCCAGGTCGGACGCTTCGAATGCAGAGTCTTCCAGTTGCTTGGTCACTTCGACAAAGCGCTGTTCGACCTGCTGGGTCTTGAGTTCGCGGGTCAGCTTGTCTTTCAGGCTGGCGAAGCTCGGCACTTCAGGTGCCTGCACGTCCAGCAGCTTGATCAGGTGGAAACCGTATTCGGTGCGCACCGGCGCCGAAACCTGGTCTTTGTTCAGCGCATACAGCGCCTCTTCAAAGGCCGGGTCGTAAACGCCCTGCCCGGCATAACCGAGGTCACCGCCGTTGTTGGCCGAACCCGGATCCTGGGAGAATTCCTTGGCCAGTGCGGCAAAGTCTTCACCTTTGGCCAGACGCTGCTGGATCTCTTCGATCTTCGCCTTGGCCTGCGCTTCGTTCACCTTGTCGTTGACTTCGATGAGGATGTGCGCAGCATGGCGCTGCTCGGCCAGGTTGGCGATTTCCTTCTCGTACAGTGCCTTGAGCTCGTCTTCGTTGACAGTGACCTGATCGAAGAACGCCGACTTCTTCAACTCGATGTAGTCAATGACCACCTGATCCGGGCTCATGAACTCTTTGGCGTGCTCATCGTAGTGCGCCTTGACCTGCTCGTCGGTAACCTTGACCGCAGCCGGGTCGGCCTTGAAGGTCAGCGAGGCGAAATCGCGGGTCTGTTTTTCCAGACGGGCGAAAGCATTGACCTGGTCATCGGTGACAAAACCGCTGCCGGCCAGGCCTGCGCGCAGTTGCCCAATGAGCATTTCCTGAGCCAGCATTTCGCGGAATTGCAGACGGCCGTAGCCCATCTGACGAATTACCTGGTCAAAACGCTCGGCACTGAACTTGCCATCAACCTGGAACTCAGGCGTTTGCAGGATCAACTGGTCAAGCGCAGCTTCGGAAAAGGCGAATTTGGCGTCTTCGGCGCCTTGCAGCAGCAACTTGCGGTCGATCAGCCCTTTAAGCGCCGCTTCACGCAGCATGTTCTCGTTGAGCAGCGACGGATCGAAATCCTTGCCCAGCTGTTGCATCAGCTGTCGGCGTTGCATGTCGACGGCCTGGCTCAGCTCGTTCTGGCTAATGGTTTGACCATTGACCTTGGCAGCGTCCTGGCTGTTGGTTGTGGCCTGGAAGATGGCATCGAAGCCGGTCAGTGCCATCAAGGCTACGATGACACCGATGATGGTCTTGGCAATCCAACCTTGTGAATTGTCCCTGATATTCTGCAGCATGCGTCCCCCAGAAACGGCTGTACTGAATGAAACAACCGTGGAGCGTGGGTAGATTCCTGATAGAAGAAAGGCGCATCCGAAGATGCGCCTTCTCGTAACCGGCCGAGCATCAGGCGCTTTTCAGCGTGTCCCGATGCTCAGCAGCCAAGCCAGGCATGAGCCAGGCTCGGTTAGGCGTAAGCCTGAAGGAAGGTCTTAGTTGACGGCTTCTTTCAGTGCCTTGCCAGCCTTGAAGCCTGGCTTCTTGGCAGCAGGGATTTCCAGAGTCTTGCCGGTTTGCGGATTGCGGCCGGTGCGAGCTGGGCGATCGGTAACGGAGAAGGTACCGAAACCTACCAGTACCACGGAGTCACCCGCCTTCAGGGCGCCGGTGACGGATTCGATTACTGCGTCCAGCGCACGGCCAGCTACAGCTTTCGGGATGTCAGCAGATGCGGCGATAGCGTCAATCAGTTCCGACTTGTTCACTCTAAGTCCCCTTATATCTCTATTGAGTTTGTATCTAAGTATGTAATGAAAAGCTAAACGAGCGCTGGGTGGCCTATTGACGCTTAGGCGCCGCTTTATAACAAGGGCCTGAAAATACTGTCAAGAAAGCCCCCCAGCCAAATATGTACTAATGCGTGCTAATTCTTTCCTTGGAATCGCTGTCGCGCTTTTCATCCTTGGCGACAATCTCGGGAGCCACATCTGGTAAGGGCTCCGGGGCGTATTGCAGCGCAATTTGGAGGACTTCGTCAATCCATTTGACCGGTTTAATCTGAAGATCCTGCTTAATATTCTCAGGAATTTCTTTCAAATCCCGCACATTCTCTTCAGGAATGATCACCGTCTTGATCCCACCACGGTGCGCTGCCAACAGTTTCTCTTTCAAACCACCGATGGCCAACACCTGCCCACGCAGGGTGATTTCACCGGTCATGGCAACATCAGCGCGTACCGGGATCTGCGTCAGGGCCGAGACCAGCGCGGTGCACATGCCGATACCAGCACTTGGACCATCCTTGGGCGTCGCGCCTTCGGGCATGTGGATGTGGGTATCACGCTTCTCGTGGAAGTCGGCCGGAATGCCCAGACTTTTCGCCCGGCTACGGACAACCGTCTGCGCCGCGGTGATCGACTCGACCATGACATCGCCCAGGGAGCCGGTCTTGATCAGCTGGCCCTTGCCCGGAATCACAGCCGCTTCAATGGTCAGCAACTCACCACCGACCTGGGTCCAGGCCAGGCCAGTGACCTGCCCCACCTGATCCTGCTGCTCGGCCAGACCATAACGGAACTTGCGTACGCCGAGGAAGTGCTCCAGCTGCTCGCCAGTGACCTTCACAGCCACTTGCTTGAGGCCTGCGTGCTCTTTGACCACCTTGCGGCAGACCTTGGCGATCTGGCGCTCCAGGCCCCGCACACCGGCTTCGCGGGTGTAGTAGCGGATGATGTCGCGAATCGCCGTGACGTCGACTTCCAGCTCGCCCTTTCTCAGGCCGTTAGCTTTGATCTGCTTGGGCGTCAGGTACTTCACCGCGATGTTGATCTTCTCGTCTTCGGTGTAACCCGGCAGACGGATGACTTCCATCCGGTCCAGCAGCGCTGGCGGGATGTTCATCGAGTTGGAGGTGCAGAGGAACATCACATCGGAAAGGTCGTAATCGACTTCCAGATAGTGATCGTTGAAGTTGTGGTTCTGCTCAGGGTCGAGCACCTCAAGCAGCGCCGAGGCCGGGTCGCCACGCATGTCGCTGCCCATTTTGTCGATTTCGTCGAGCAGGAACAGCGGGTTGCGCACGCCGACCTTGGTCATTTTCTGAATCAGGCGGCCCGGCATCGAACCGATGTAGGTCCGCCGGTGCCCCCGAATCTCGGCCTCGTCACGCACGCCACCCAGGGCCATGCGCACGAACTTGCGGTTGGTGGCGCTGGCGATCGACTCGGCCAGAGAGGTCTTGCCCACCCCGGGAGGACCGACCAGGCACAGCACCGGACCACGGATCTTCTTCACCCGTTTCTGCACGGCGAGATACTCAAGGATGCGCTCCTTGACCTCTTCCAGGCCGTAATGGTCGGCGTCGAGGATCTCTTCAGCCTTGGCCAGGTCCAGGCGCACCTTGCTCTGGGCCTTCCACGGCACCTGCACCAGCCAGTCCAGGTAGGAACGTACCACGGTGGCCTCAGCGGACATCGGCGACATCTGTTTGAGCTTGTTCAGCTCGGCCTGAGCCTTGGCATAGGCATCTTTTGGCAGGCCAGCGGCGTCGAGGCGCTTTTTCAGCTCTTCGACTTCGTTATGACCCTCTTCACTGTCGCCCAGCTCTTTCTGAATGGCCTTCATCTGCTCATTCAGGTAGTACTCGCGCTGGCTGCGCTCCATTTGCTTCTTGACCCGGCCGCGGATGCGCTTTTCCACCTGCAGCAAGTCAATTTCAGCGTCCAGCAGCGCCATCACATGCTCGACACGGGTAGCCAGGTCGAGGATCTCGAGAATTTCCTGCTTTTGCTCGATCTTCAGCGCCATGTGCGCGGCCATGGTATCAACCAGGCGCCCTGGCTCGTCGATGCTGTTGAGCGACGAGAGGACTTCAGCCGGGACTTTCTTGCCCAGCTGAACGTATTGTTCAAATTGTGACAACAAGCTACGAACGAAGACCTCAGACTCGCGCTCGGCGGTCTGCGACTCGTCGATCAACGAAACTTCGGCGCGAATATGGCCATCGACTTCGTTGAAACGCTCGACTGCACCGCGCTGCTCGCCCTCGACCAGGACCTTGACGGTGCCATCGGGCAGTTTCAGCAGTTGCAGAACAGTGGCAATGGTACCGACGCGGTACAGGGCATCTTCGCCTGGATCATCATCAGCGGGGTTCTTCTGGGCCAGCAGGAGAATCTGCTTCTCGCCCGTCATTGCGGCCTCGAGGGCTTCGATGGACTTCTCGCGCCCCACGAACAGTGGGATAACCATGTGCGGATAGACGACGACATCGCGCAATGGCAAAAGAGGCAAGTCGAGGGTGGTCTTCATGATTTCGCCTCTACAGCGGCCTTGTGGCCGGAAACCGGTGGAATTTGAGCGTGGGTTTAATGTGGGGGCAGCCCCGCAAAAAAACAAGCTCTACGACAGGAAAAGCAAAGGGGCCCGAAGGCCCCTTGCAGATTCGAGCCGTTTAGCGACTCAGACGTCGGGTGCAGCTTTGGCTTGCGGCTCGCTGTTCTCGTAGATCAGCAGCGGCTGCGAAGAGCCTTCGATGACGCTCTCGTCGATCACCACTTTGCTGACATCCTTCTGCGAAGGAATCTCATACATGGTGTCGAGCAGGATGCCTTCGAGAATCGAACGCAGGCCACGGGCACCGGTCTTGCGCTCCAGGGCCTTGCGAGCCACGGACTTCAGCGCATCACTGCGGAACTCCAGGTCCACGCCTTCCATCTCGAACAGCTTGGCGTACTGCTTGGTGAGGGCATTCTTCGGCTCGGTGAGGATCTGCATCAAGGCAGCTTCGTCGAGCTCGTCAAGGGTCGCCAGCACCGGCAGACGGCCGACGAACTCCGGGATCAGACCGAACTTGACCAGATCGTCAGGCTCGACTTCACGCAGCGATTCACCAACCTTCTTGCCTTCCTGCTTGCTGCGCACTTCGGCACCGAAGCCGATACCGCCGCGGGTGGAACGGCTCTGAATGACCTTTTCCAGGCCCGAGAACGCGCCACCGCAGATAAACAGGATGTTACGCGTGTCGACCTGCAGGAACTCCTGCTGCGGATGCTTGCGGCCACCTTGCGGCGGTACCGAGGCAACCGTGCCTTCGATCAACTTGAGCAGCGCCTGCTGCACGCCTTCGCCCGAGACATCACGGGTGATCGACGGGTTGTCCGACTTGCGCGAGATCTTGTCGATTTCGTCGATGTAGACAATGCCCATCTGGGCCTTTTCCACGTCGTAGTCGCACTTTTGCAGCAGCTTTTGAATGATGTTCTCGACGTCTTCACCGACATAACCGGCTTCGGTCAGGGTGGTGGCATCGGCGATGGTGAACGGTACATTCAACAGACGTGCGAGGGTTTCGGCGAGCAGGGTTTTACCCGAGCCCGTCGGACCGATCAGCAGGATGTTACTCTTGCCGAGCTCGACATCGTCGTTCTTTTTGTCGCGTTGGTTCAGGCGCTTGTAGTGGTTGTACACCGCTACCGCCAGTACCTTTTTCGCACGCTCCTGACCAATGACATACTGGTCCAGGATGGTGCTGATTTCTTTCGGCGAAGGCAGTTTATGCGCGCTGCTTTCGGCCTGGGCTTCCTGCACCTCCTCGCGGATGATGTCGTTGCACAGGTCGACGCACTCGTCGCAGATAAATACCGAGGGGCCGGCAATCAACTTGCGCACTTCATGCTGGCTTTTGCCGCAGAAGGAGCAATAGAGCAATTTGCCGTTGTCCTCGCCGTTACGGGTGTCAGTCATTCGATCGATCCAATCCGGTAGGCTTGCAACACAAGATGAAGGCAATTGCGGGCTTTTTCAAGTCCACAGGTGGCGGGAAAGCCCAACCACCTGCTTTAGCGCCTTATCAGACAGCCATTTGCCGCTTCTCGTGTACCGAGTCGATCAGGCCGTACTCGGCGGCACGTTGCGCACTCATGAAATTGTCGCGCTCGGTGTCACGCTTGATGGTTTCCAGCTCTTGACCTGTGTGATAGGCCAGCAGCTCGTTCAACCGCGACTTGATGGAGAGGATTTCCTTGGCGTGGATTTCGATATCCGTCGCCTGGCCCTGGAAGCCACCCAGTGGCTGGTGAATCATCACCCGCGAGTTCGGCAGGCAGTGACGCTTGCCGTGGGCACCGGCGGCGAGCAGGAAGGCGCCCATGGAGCAGGCCTGGCCGATACAGGTGGTGGAGACGTCCGGCTTGATGAACTGCATGGTGTCGTAGATCGACATGCCAGCAGTCACCGAACCGCCCGGCGAGTTGATGTAGAGATGGATATCCTTGTCCGGGTTTTCCGCTTCAAGGAACAGCAATTGCGCCGCGATCAGGTTGGCCATGTAGTCCTCTACCGGGCCGACCAGGAAGATCACCCGCTCCTTCAGAAGGCGCGAGTAGATGTCATAGGCACGTTCGCCACGAGCGGATTGCTCGATAACCATCGGGACCAGGCCGCCTGCGGCCTGGATGTCAGAGCTCTGCTGATAATAAGAATTGCGGGACATGTCCTGCACTCACTCCCAAATAGTCATGTCTTGAATACGCACAAGCCAGCTCGAAGGCTGGCTTGTGGTGTTTTCCTACGAGAGAAGGAAATCAGTCAGCGGCAGGAGCCTGCACTGGCTTGATCGCTTCTTCGTACGAGACCGATTTGTCGGTCACAGTCGCTTTCTGCAGAACAGTATCCACAACTTGTTCTTCCAGCACAACCGAACGAACTTCGTTCAGCTGCTGGTCGTTCTTGTAGTACCACGCGACGACCTGCTCAGGCTCCTGATAGGCCGAGGCCATTTCCTGGATCATTTCGCGAACGCGGGCTTCGTCCGGCTTCAGCTCGTTCTGCTTGACCACTTCAGCGACGATCAGACCCAGCACGACGCGGCGCTTGGCTTGCTCTTCGAACAGCTCGGCCGGCAGTTGCTCAGGTTTGATGTTGCCACCGAACTGCTGAACGGCTTGAACGCGCAGGCGGTTCACTTCGTTTTCCAGCAGGGCCTTTGGCACTTCGATCGGGTTGGCAGCCAGCAGGCCGTCCATTACCTGGTTCTTGACCTTGGTCTTGATGGCCTGACGCAGTTCACGCTCCATGTTCTTGCGAACTTCGCTGCGGAAACCTTCCAGGGTCGCTTCTTTGATGCCGAACTGGGCGAAGAACTCTTCGTTCAGCTCTGGCAGCTTAGGCTCGGAAACGCTGTTGACGGTAACGGTGAACTCAGCGGCTTTGCCAGCCAGGTCCAGGTTCTGGTAGTCCTCAGGGAAGGACAGGTTCAGAACGCGCTCTTCACCGGCCTTGGCGCCAACCAGACCTTCTTCGAAGCCCGGGATCATGCGGCCGGAACCCAGCACCAGCTGGGTGCCTTTGGCCGAACCACCGGCGAACACTTCACCGTCGACCTTGCCGACGAAGTCGATGTTCAGCTGGTCTTCGTTCTGGGCAGCGCGATCAGCGGCTTCGAAACGAACGTTCTGCTTGCGCAGTACTTCCAGCATGTTGTCCAGGTCGGCGTCAGCCACTTCGGCGCTCAGGCGCTCGACGGCGATCGAGTCGAAACCGGCAACGGTGAACTCAGGGAACACTTCGAAAGTGGCGACGTATTCCAGGTCACCGCCTTTCTCGAACGATTTTGGCTCGACGGCAGGGGCGCCAGCCGGGTTCAGCTTCTGCTCGACCACAGCTTCGTAGAAAGAAGCCTGGACCAGGTCGCCGAAGGCTTCCTGACGGGCAGCATCTTCATAACGCTGACGGATCACGCTCATCGGCACTTTGCCAGGACGGAAGCCTGGAACCTTGGCGCGACGGGCAGTCTGTTGCAGACGCTTGTTGACTTCGTTCTCGACGCGCTCTGCCGGAACGGCGATGGTCATGCGACGCTCGAGAGCAGAAGTATTTTCAACAGAAACTTGCATGGATATTCCTCGTTGCACAGACGTTAGCCGGCGATACCCGACTCCAGAATCAAGGGCAAGCATTCTAGTGGCTCAAAGGCCAGAAGTCACCCCGTTCAAGACGACGGGAAAATACGCCGGTCCATTTCATTTACAGCCCTCGGCAAAAACCTTGCCCAGGGACGCTCAAGACCCGCTGTTCAAGGCCTGGACGCCTTCTTTGATCATGGCGGCGCGCCCGACCTCGGACAGCCAGAAATACTTGTCAAAACACTACAGGATCGCGGCTCGGCGCTCAGGGCGCCGCATCGTCGATCTCGTTGACACTGCAATACTCTTCCCATTCCATGCCCAGCGCCTCAGCGACCTCCCGATGCACTTCCAGGCGCATGGCCTGAAGCTCTGCATCGGAGCCGGCGATCAGTTGCAGGGTCAATTCCCAAGGCTCAAGCCCCTGCTCCTGTGCGGCGTCTTCGAAGGCCCACTCGATCTGCTGTTGCTGCTCATGGGCGCTGAGCCCGGCAATTTCTTCGAGTAGCTGCGGATTGGCTGCGGCGAAACGCTGCAATGCGCTGGCCTGGCGTTCTTTTGAAATCATGGAGCTGTCCTCACTACCTTGCCGTTGGCCACGGCCTCAACCGGCTGAAATCTATCAGCTTTTGAGCACTTGTCACCAGTGTGCAGCAACACTGCCACTTCAGCTGCGTCAACAAAAACTATTATCATTTGATAATGAGTATCGTTATACTGCCCCATCATTCTGCTCCACGCCGGCATAGCATCCCGATGGAATCCAGCCCTACCCCTGTTTCGGCCAACACCCGCCTACAAACGCTTTACCAGGACCACCATCACTGGCTGCACCGCTGGCTGCGCCAACGCATCGGCTGCCCGGAGCATGCCGCCGACATTGCCCAGGACACGTTCCTGAGCATTCTCAGCGCCAAGGACCTGTTCAACATACGCGAACCACGCTCATTCCTGTCGACCGTGGCGCGCCGGCTGATGGCTAACGTCTATCGCCGTCGCCTGGTGGAGCAGGCCTACCTTGAGGCGCTGGCATTGCTGCCGGAAGCGGTCGAGCCCTCCCCCGAGGTTCGCCTGCTGGCCCTGGAAGCCCTGACCCTGCTCGACCGTATGCTCGACGACCTGCCGGGCAAGGTCCGCGAGGCGTTCCTGCTGTCACACCTGCAGGGGCTGAAGATCGCCGAAATTGCCGAACGCCTGGAGGTCAGCACCCGCTCGGTGAAGCTGTACCTGGTGCGGGCCAACCAGCATTGCTTCTTTGCCGAGCTGTCATGAACACCGCGAAAAAGCCCTTCAACCCACGCACCACCCGTGAAGCCGCACACTGGCTGACCCTGACCATGGAGGGCGCCCTGAGCCCGAGCCAGGAGCAGGCGCTACAGCGCTGGCGCGAGGCCGACCCGGACAACGAACGCGCCTGGTTGCATATCGAAAGCATGCGCCGACGCATGGCCGCTCTGGAGCCTCAAGCTGGCTATCGCAGCTTGTCCCGGCAACAACCTCTGCAAGATCGTCGGCGCGCGCTCAAGGCCCTGTTGTTGCTGGGGCTGGTGGGCGGCGCTGGACACCTGACCTATCGCAG
>JBOICD010000089.1:0-10272 GCA_050739855.1 Pseudomonas sp. | reverse complement strand
GATCAGTGAGGAGCGGATTGAACGCGGGGTCGAAGCGATCGACGGTCTCGGTCAACATCGAGTGACCGAAGCGGTACACCACGTGGGCGAACTCGGCGAGGATTGCCGGGTTGATCGAAGTGTCATACCCGTTGGGTGCAAGGAATTCGTCGATCTGCGGCTGAACGGTCCGCCCGAACTCCTCGAACACCAGGTGCTGGTACTGCATCTCGGTGCCGAACTTGGCGGCCTGGAACAGGCGTTCGCCGTCCCACACCAACGCCGCGATATCGGCGGGTGCAGTCGGTATCGCGGCCACGTCGTCCACCAGCCACTCATTGAGGAAGGCCAGATCGCCGGCGGCAAGGAGGGTGTCCTTGGTTTGCTGGACCAGGCGGTTGTGCTCGGAGTGGAACACATGGTGCACGGCGGTCAGGCCGATGTTCTCGTTCGCCCGGCCGTCGCCGGCAATGAAGTGAGCGTCGAGCAGTTCGTTGTCATAGGTCAGGTTGTTGCCGCCCGCGCCGACTGGCTGCGCATTGCCGACATCGGGGTCAGCATCCGCCTGCAGAACCCCGCCGACGACTACCGGCGCGGCATTGTGGGCGATGTCGTCGAGGAAGCCATGCCCGGTGCTCACGGCGCTGGCCAGACTGATCGGAGCATCCCGGTTGCCTTCGACCAGTTGAGTGACGTCATCAGCCGTCCCAGCGATACCGTCAGCACCGTTACTGACGCGCACCACCACCTGCGGCATGCCGTTCGGCCCCCGGAGGAAGTTGCCATACGCATCGGTTGCCAGCAGCGGCACGTTGTGCACATCGGCGTCGGTCAGGTTGATGCCGAGAATGTCACGGGCCTGGGCCTTGACCACCGCCCAGGTCGCCATGCCGCCATTTTCGCCGTCGCCATCATCGGCAGTGCCGAACTTGCCATCGGTACCGAGATCGCGGTTGGTAATCAAGCGCCCCGTTGCGACAGGGTCACCTGCCGCGTTGAGGACGTACTCGCGCAGGAACACCTGATGCGACGGGTGCGAGCTGTAGGTTTGGCTCTGGTCCACGAACGGCGAGGTGGTGTTGGGCTGGCCATCATCGGTAGTGCCGAGTATTCCGTCCGCGCCGGCGGTACGCACTGCACGTGGCAGCACCATGAAGTTGGTCGGGCTGCCCGGTACGAACAACGGATCGTCTGCCTGTAGCGGAATAAACACGACGTCGGTACTGCTCTTGGTGAGCAGGTCGAGGCCGTGGTCGAAGAACTGGCCGAAGAAGGTCATCCACGAGTTGAAACCGGCGGTCAGACCGACGTCCGGTGATTCGTTGGGGATAAAGAACACTTCCTTGTCGTCGTCCGTGCCGAACACGCCATCCAGACCGGGGCTGATCACCGGGTCTGCACCGCCGTTCGCCGCAACCGCGGCCGGGTTGTTGGCGGTCTGGTCGGCGATCAGGTTACTGATAATCCGTGGCTGCGGGTCGATCACCGACCCTGTCCCGGCGTATCCCGCTTGATACGAGGGGTCAAGTAGGCGCAGGAAGGAATTGTCTGCAGCGCCAAACCCGCTTTGCCCGGCGACCAGGTTGTTGAAGCTGCCATCGACGGTACGCAGACCGAATGGCACCTGACTGTTGGGTAGCAGATCACTGAGATTGGCGCCGTCGGCATGTGCTTCTGCAATGAAGATTTGCTTGAGGATGAACTCCAGGTCCGACTTGTTGAAATTGGCCATTTTGTTGGTTGTCCTCGATCTATCTGGGGAAAGGCACGGGACGATAAAATCCTCCCACGCCCAGTCAGGTACTGGCTTGCGCAGTTTGTTAGTGCGTTTTTTTGGCTAGAGCAGGCGCGGGAAGGTAAAGCCGTTACCCGGGACCCGGGATGCGCGCCTGGCGTTCGCCGAATTAATTGCTCGCTGAGCGATTAGGCAGAGCGAATCCGGGCCCTGGGTGGGCCATGGAAACGGGAAGTAAAGGCGAACTTGCTAAACAGCCCCTTCCCTCTGCAAAAGAACGAAATGATCGACATGGTCTGCTCCCTCAGGAAAATCACCGCACCTTGCGTTGCCAAAGCGATGGCAGGCTTCAGGCGGGCGGTCCCCCGAACAAGACTAAAGTTCCATAGCAAAAAACTGTCAATATTATGCCGCGAAAACAGACGACCGGTATTAAACCGGTCAACTAGCTGTTCTTAAACGATATATAAGGCGGTTTGAACGCTGCTATAGAGCAAAATGTTATTTCAGACTGTATCGCCGAAGAAACAAACGCAATCTACTCTGCTGCATGCCGGAGCAACTCAGAGCGTTCGAAAGACTCGCCAATAGAGCGTCCAGCCCACGCGTCGACTAGCTGCCTACGGAACTACATCTACTGCGAGCTGTTGCGCCGTAAGGGCAACCGGCTTTTCGGAGGGGGATGACCCAAATGCACAAACAATCGAGCACCCGCTCCGAACTGGCCGACGCGCTCTTTCGCCTGCGCCGCAGTTTTTACTCGCTGGCAGGGTTCAGCGGCGTCATCAACGTCATGATGTTGACGCCTGCCGTGTACATGCTGCAGGTCTATGACCGAGCCCTGGTCAGTCGCAACATCACGACGCTGACGATGCTGACCGTCCTGGTGGTGGGGTTGTTCTTGCTGATGAGCACCCTGGAAATGATCCGCACCCGCATGCTGATCCGGGTCGGCAACTACCTCGACATGGACCTCAACCGACGTATCTTCACCGCTGCATTCGAGCGCAACCTGAGCCGCGCCGGAGGCAATCCGGCCCAGGCCCTGCAAGATCTCGCGCAGGTTCGTCAGTTCCTCACCGGCAATGGCCTGTTCGCGTTCTTCGATGCGCCGTGGACGCCGATCTACCTGCTGGTCGCCTATCTGATCCACCCGCTACTCGGACTGATCACGCTGATCGGTTCGCTGATTCTGGTGGGCCTGGCGTACCTCACCGAGAAGGCGACGCAGAAGCCACTGGCCGAAGCCAATCAGGCGGCCCTCTCCTCTGCCAACTACGCCAACAACAACCTGCGCAACGCCGAGGTCATCGAGGCCATGGGCATGCTGCCGTCGATCAGCAAGCGCTGGTACCAAAGCCATCTGCGCATTCTGCAGATGCAGACCCTGGCCTCCGACCGCGCCGCCATCATCAGCAGCACCGGGCGCTTCGTGCGCATCACGTTGCAGTCGCTGATCCTCGGCGCTGGCGCGCTGCTGGCGATCGAAGGCAAGATCACCCCGGGGATGATGATTGCCTGCTCGATCCTCACCGGCCGCGCGCTGGGCCCGGTGGAACAGGTCATCGCATCGTGGAAGCAACTGCTCGGCTGCCGTTCGGCCTGGGGCCGGCTCAACGAGATGCTGCACGACTATCCGCGCCGGCCACCGAGCATGTCGCTGCAGCGGCCGCTGGGCATGCTGGCGGTGGAGAATGTGTATGCCGGTGCCCCCGCTAGCAACAACACGATTCTGCGCGGGGTGAGCTTCAACCTTGCCCCCGGCGAAAGCCTCGGCATTATCGGTCCATCCGCCTCGGGCAAATCCACCCTCGCCCGCCTGCTGGTTGGCGTCTGGCCGGCGCAGGCCGGCAAAGTACGCCTTGACGGCGCGGACATGTTCACCTGGAACAAGGGCGAACTTGGTCCCTGGCTCGGCTACCTGCCCCAGGACGTGGAGCTGTTCGAGGGCACCATCGCCGACAACATCGCGCGCTTTGGCGAAGTGGACAGTGACGCGGTCATCCGCGCCGCCAAGATCACTGGCGTGCACGAGATGATCCTGCGTTTCCCGCAGGGCTATGACACCCGTCTGGGCACCGATGGCAGCCCGCTTTCCGGTGGCCAGAAGCAACGCATCGCCTTGGCCCGCGCACTGTATGGCGAACCGAATCTGATCGTGCTGGATGAGCCGAACGCCAACCTCGACGACATCGGCGAAAAGGCCCTGGTCGATGCGCTGGCCGAACTCAAGCACCGCGGCGCCACCGTCATTCTGATTTCCCACCGTCCCAACGTGCTCTGCGCCGTCGATAAGGTGCTGATGCTGCGCGACGGCGGCGTGCAGATGCTCGGCACGCGCGACGAAGTATTCACAGCGCTGCGCAAGGCCAGTGTGATGCCTGCAGGCGCGCCGACTCCACTGGCCTCCGTCAAAGTACGGGAGTGACCGATCATGCAAATGAGCCAACACACCGGGATGATTCAAACCGCTGACAAGAGTGTGATCGATCTGGATGTCGGCAAACCCGCGCGATGGGGCATCTGGCTGGTGCTCGCCGGCTTCGGCGGCTTCCTCCTGTGGTCCTGGCTGGCGCCGCTGGATGCCGGCGTGGTAGCGACAGGCACGGTCAAAGTCACCAGCAATCGCAAAGCCGTGCAGCACCTGAGCGGCGGCACCGTGGAGGCCATTCTCGTGCGCGAAGGCGATGTCGTGACAAAAGGCCAGGAGGTGGTCCGCCTCGACGCGCTGCGTGCCGTTGCCGAACAAGGCGCAGTCAGCGCCCAGTACATCGTCAGCAAGACGGTGGAAAACCGCCTGGAAGCGGAACGTGACGACCGCGATGTGGTGAACTACGATCCCGAGTTGCTCAAGCGCTTCGGCAATGACCAGCGCCTGGTGGCCGCCATGGACCTGCAACAGCGCCTGCTGGATACCCGGCGCGCCGGTCTCGCTGGCGAAATCAGCATCCTGGAGGAAAACCTGACAGCGTCGGCAGTGCAACTCAAGGGCCTGCAACAGGTGTATGGCGCCCGCGCCTCGCAGATCAACTTCCTCAACCAGGAGCTTCAAGGCACCCGCGTGCTGGCGGCCGAAGGTTACGTGCCGCGTAACCGCCTGCTGGAGCTGGAACGCAGTAACGCCGACCTCTCCGCCGGCCAGGCCGAGAACCTCAACAACATCGCTCGCGTGCGTAGCCAGGCCACCGAGATCAAACTGCGCATCCTGCAGCGCCAACACGATTACCTGAAAGAGGTCGAATCGCAGCTGACCGACACCGCCAAGGAAAACACCACCCTGGCCGACCGCTTGCGCGCGCTGGACTACGAAGTGACCCACACGGTGATTCGCTCACCGATCGAGGGCATGGTCCAGTCCCTGAGCATTGCCACCGTCGGCGGGATCATTCAGCCTGGTTTCAAGATCATGGAAATCGTTCCGCTCAACGAACCGCTGCAGGTCGACGCGATGATTCCCGTGCAGGCCATCGACAAGATGGTCCCGGGCCTTGCCGTGGACATTGCCTTCCCGGCCTTCAACCATGCCCAAACGCCGAACATCCCCGGCCGCGTCAAGACCATCTCCGCCGACCGCCTGCTCGATGAGGAAAGCAAGCAACCCTTCTACTTGGCTCAGGTGGAAGTCACGCCCGCTGGCATGCGCCTGCTTGGCAGCAATCACATTCGCCCCGGCATGCCCGCCAGCGTCACCATCAAGACCGGCGAGCGCAACCTGTTGAGCTACCTGCTCAAACCGATGCTCGAACGCGTAGACAGCGCCTTCAAGGAGCAATGAAATGAACCGTCATTGCCTGTTCTTCTACCTGCTGGGGCTGTCCCTGCCGGCCAGCGCCATGGACCTCAAACAGGCCTGGGATCTGTTGCAGTACCAAGGCCCTGTCTACCGCGCCGCAGTGCATGAAAAAGAGGCCGGCGCGCAGAACCGCGCCATTGGCCTGGCCGGCCTGCTGCCGCAGATCAATGCCTCGGCCTACGACAACAAGGTCAATGGCTCCCAACGCCAGAACGGTGTCGACAACGATCTCGACTACGATTCCAAAGGCGCTAACGTGCGCTTGCGCCAGCCGCTGTTCAACAAACAGAAGATGGCCGAGTACCGCCAGGGAAAGCAGCGTGCCGACTACAGCGTCGCGGTGTTCGATGCCAAGAGTCAGGACGCCGCGGTGCGCCTGGCCGAAAGCTATTTCGACGTGCTCCTGGCCAGCGAAACCATCGTCCTGGCCAAGTCCAAGCTGAGCGCCTTCGATGAGCAACTCGCCTCGGCGAAACGGCGCATGGAGCTTGGGGCCGGCACCATCACCGACATCGACGAGTCGCTCGCGCGCCGCGATCTCGCCGAGGCGGAGCTGATCGAAGCGCAGGACAACCTGGTCAATGCGCGCCGCAAGCTTGAGGAATACATCGGTGCCCCCCCCGAATCGCTGACCACCTTACGTCCGAGCTTCGATACACCACCGCTGCTACCGAGCAACCTGCAGGACTGGCTGGTCAAAGCCCAGGCCGATAGCCCGCTGATCCATGCGCGCCGTTATAGCAGCGACCTCGCCGAAGAAGAAGTGCAACGCGCCAAAGCTGGCCACTGGCCGACACTGGATTTCATTGCCGGCTACACCGCGGGCGACAGCCAATCAATCTCCGAGTTGAATCAACGCAACCGCTACGGCTCAATCGGGCTGGAAATCAACTTCCCGCTGTTCAGCGGTGGCGGTGTCAGTGCGCTGACACGCCAGGCCAGTGCCAATAGAGAAAAAGCCCTGGACGAACTCGACGCCACGCGACAGGAAGTCATCTCCGGAACCACCCGTGAGTATCGCGGCGTACAAAGCGGCGCCAAACGTGTTCGCGCGCTGGAGAAAGCAGTAGCGTCCAACGAACGCTCACTGGCATCGACACGCAAGGGTTTCCTGGAGGGCGGTACCAGCACCAACTCGGACGTCCTCAATGCCGAAGAGCTGCTCTTCGTTGCGCGCCACGATCTGTTTGAGGCCAAGTTGCGCTATTTGATGTCGCACCTGCGCCTGGCCTCTTCGGTGGGCAGCCTGGGCGACGACGATATCGACCAGATCAACAACTACCTCGGCCCGGAACTGCTGGTCACCAACTAACGTCCACCTGTTGCGTCAGCACCTGGTCAAAGCCCGGAGTGGACTGCTGCAGGTGCAGTAAGCGCAGGGGGCTTGGCCTCGTGAAATTTATCTGGTAGTTTTTCATGAAAATATACCAATAAAAATTCACGAGGCCCGCCATGTTCAAGCAATCCGCCCAGCATGTCGCCAGCTATTACGCCCGCACCTACCCCGGTGCCATCCCGTTGCGCCCTACCCTGCATGAGCGCCTGGACACCGAGGTGCTGATCATCGGTGCCGGCTTCAGCGGTTTGCACACCGCCCTGCGCCTGGCCCTGGCGGGCAAGCGGGTGACATTGCTTGAGGCAAGCCGTGTGGCCTGGGCGGCGTCGGGGCGCAATGGCGGGCAGGCGCTGCTGGGTTGGTCGTGCGACATGCAGCCGCTGGAAAAGAATCTTGGTATGGAACGCGCGCGCCGTTTGTGGGACAGCATGTGCTGGGCTGCCCACGAGATGCGCGAACTCCCCGGGCGCCATGGCTTCGATATCGACTACCGTCCCGGCAGCCTGTGGACCGCCGTGTTGCCCCGGCGCGTCGGCATGCTGCGCGAAGCCCAACGCGAAGCCTGCGAAAAATGGGGTTACGACGAGCTGCAGCTGATCGAACGTGATGCCTTGCCGGAGTGGATCGACAGCCCACGTTACCAGGCCGCGCTGTACGACCCGCAAGGTGCCCACCTCAACCCGTTGAAACTGGCCCAAGGCCTGGCATCGGCGATTGAAGAGGCCGGTGGACGCCTGTACGAACAGACCCGCGTACTCGATTACCGTGAGACCGACAATGGCTTTATCGCCCGCACCGAACACGGCGAAGTGCGTAGCGACGTCCTGGTCCTGGCCTGCAATGCCTATATCGACAGGCTTGACCGGCAACTGTCGCGGCGCCTGCTGCCGGTAGGCTCCTACCAGGTGGCAACTGTGCCCCTGGACCCTGCCTTCGCACGTTCGCTGCTGCCACGTAACAGCTGCGTGATCGACAACCAGTTCGTACCGGACTATTTCCGCCTGACCCCTGATCACCGCTTGTTGTTTGGCGGTGGCTGCACCTATCTCGGCGGCATTCCCCAAGACGTTGCCGCCGCCACCCGCCCGGTGCTGGAGCGTGCCTTCCCGCAGTTGCGCGGGGTTGCCATCGAGCATGCCTGGGGCGGGCATCTGGACTGCAGCCTGCGGCGTACCCCGGACATCGGCCGAAGCGGTCAACGCTACTGGTTGCAGGGTTTCTCCGGGCATGGCGTACTGCCGACCCTGGCCGGCGCCCGCGCCGTCAGCGATGCCATTCTCGGCGACACCGATTTGCTGGCGTTGTACCAGGCCATCGACAACGGCCGCTTCCCCGGCGGCGATTTGCTCGCCGCCCCGCTGGAAGCCGCGGCCAAGGCCTGGTACCGCCTGCGCGACAACCTTTGAGAGGACAGCACCATGGACATGCAGGATGAAATCGAAGGCCTGGCGATCCTGATCCGTGACCTGCGCAAGCACCGTAACCTGACGCTTGGTGAACTGGCCCAGCGCATTGATCGCTCGGTGGGCTTTCTGTCCCAGGTCGAACGCGGCCTGTCGCGCCCCACCGTGGCCGACCTGACCGCCATCAGCGAAACCCTGGATGTGCCCACCACCTATTTCTACAACCTGAGCAAACCAAGGGAAGTGGACTGGGTCACCCGCCCAGGGGAGCGGCGCACGCTCTACTACGCCGGCGGCATTACCGACGTGCTGGTCTCACCCAAGCTCACCGGCAGTTTCTCAATGCTCGAAAGTCACTTGGCACCCGGCGCCACCAGCGGCGAGGGGCACTTGAACGACAGCTCCGAGCAAGGCGGATTTGTCCTCGAAGGGCAATTGAGCCTGTGGCTCGATGATAGTGAAGAACCGGTGACCCTGGGCCCCAACGACAGCTTCCAGCTCCCGCCGCACAGCCAGTTTCGCTACGCCAACCTCACCGAGCAACCGACACGGGTGCTCTGGGTATTCCGTTGAACCACGCTGCAGGATCGCAATCGATGACAACAACAAAAAGCTTTCCCGATCTGCTCACTGAAGTCCGTGACTTTCGCGCTCGATTCCCCGAGGTGCGCTATGTCGACCTGATCAGCCTGGACATTCCCGGGCACTTCTATGGCAAGCGCTACCCCATCGACATGCTCGAAAAGGTCGCCGCCGGCAGCCCCTTGAAACTGCCGCAGAACTGCGTGCTGCTGGGCGTCCAGGGCGGTCTGTTCCCGATCGGCGACTACTGCTTCCACGATGGCGACCCGGATGCGCCACGGCGCCTGATTCCTGGCACCCTCAAACCGGTGCGCTGGGAGAACCAGCCGCTGGGGCAGATGCTGATCAGCTCCGATGGCACCCACGCGCCCATCGAGTTCGAACCGCGGGAAGTCCTCGCCCAGGTCCTGCAGCGTCTGCAGCGTCGTGGCATTCGCCCGGTAGTGGCGTTCGAGCTGGAGTTCTACCTGTTCGACCGCAGCCTCAAGGAAGGCCTGCCACAGTTTCCCCGCGACCCGTTCAGCGATGACCCCGACGACCAGCCGAACATGCACATCGAGCGCCTGTCGCGTTACTCCGACGTACTGCGCGACATGGTCGAGGCCGCCAATGAGCAAGGCGTGGACGCCAACGTCATCACCGCAGAACTTGGCCCTGGTCAATTCGAGATCAACTTTGGCCACTGCGACGACGGCCTGCGCGCTGCCGACTGGGCGGCGCTGTTCTGCCGCAGCACCCGTGGCGTGGCACTCAAGCACGGCCTGCGCGCCAGTTTCATGAGCAAGCCTTACCTGGAGGCACCGGGCAGCGGCATGCACGTGCATGTCAGCCTGTATGACCAGGACGGCAATAACCTGCTTGCCGCCGATGAGCAGCGCCCCTTGCGCCATGCCGTGGCAGGCTGCCTGGAGCTGCTGCCGCACTGCATGCCGATCTTCGCCGCCAACCACAATGCCATGCGCCGCTACGGTGCCATGGTCAACGCCGCCAGCCGGGCCAGTTGGGGTTTTGAGGATCGTGACGCATGCATCCGCATCCCCGAGTCCGACCCGCGCAACCTGCGTATCGAACATCGCCTGGCCGGTGCCGACGCCAACCCGTACCTGGTCCTGGCCGCCATCCTCAGCGGCATGGAGCATGGCCTGGATGCCGCCCGGGAGCCTATCGCGCCACTCAACGAAGATCGCAGCAGTGGCATCGAATTTCCCAAGGACATGCTCAGTGCCGTCAGTGCCATGCGTCAGCACCCGGTGGTCAACCAAAGCCTGGGCAGTGAATTCGTGATGGTTTACTGCGAGAACAAACGCCAGGATCATTTGGCATTCATGCAGGACATCAGCGCCCGGGAGTACCGCTGGTTCCTTTGATGCAGGTGGGAACAACCCTGTCTGGTGGGAGCGGGCTTGCCCCGCGATTGCTGTGTTTCAGTCACATCGCATCGCGG
>JBOICD010000088.1:0-10286 GCA_050739855.1 Pseudomonas sp. | reverse complement strand
ATTGCGGACTGTCAGTCACACCGCATCGCGGGGCAAGCCCGCTCCCACCGGTCCGAGGCCGGATCTGCCTGCAGTTGCATAGCACCTGCAAGCCGGTCCGGCTTCCGTTTTTAGTGCGGCGCGATCATGCGTCATTGAATATGCAGGCGTTATGACTCTGATTCTTGGCATCGACCCTGGCTCGCGCATCACCGGTTACGGCGTGGTGCGCCAGGGGCCTCGGGGCTGCGAATATGTGGCTTCCGGGTGTATTCGAACCGGTAGCGGCGAGTTGCCGGAGCGCTTGCAGATCGTGTTTCGCGGCGTGCGTGAGATCATCAGCCAGTACGGCCCGGTGACCATGGGCATCGAAAGGGTGTTCATGGCGCGCAACGCCGATTCGGCGCTGAAACTGGGGCAGGCGCGTGGCGCGGCCATTGTCGCGGCCATCGAAGAAGGGCTGGAGATCGCCGAATACAGCGCAACCCAGGTCAAGCAGGCCGTCGCCGGTACAGGCGGGGCCAACAAGGAACAAGTGCAGATGATGGTCATGCATCTGCTCAAGCTGACCCAGAAGCCACAGATCGATGCCTCCGATGCCCTGGCCATCGCTCTGTGCCACGCCCATACCCGCTCCAGCCTGTTGCCGCACGGCCTGGGCACCGCGCGCAGCCGTAGCGGACGCTTGCGGCTCTGATAGCATCATGCGTTGAAACAAATTTTGACCGGGCAATGCCATCGGCCATTGCATTTGCTGTTAGGGTTGACCGGTTGTTTGCCGGCGCCCATGAGGAAGGATTGCAACGTGATTGGACGTTTGCGCGGCACTCTGGCTGAAAAGCAGCCGCCGCACCTGATTGTTGATGTCAATGGCCTGGGCTACGAGCTCGAAGTGCCAATGACCACGCTGTACCGCCTGCCCAAGGTGGGCGAGGCGGTGACCTTGCACACCCACCTGGTGGTGCGTGAGGATGCTCATCTGCTCTACGGCTTCCATGAGAAGCGCGAGCGAGAGCTGTTTCGTGAACTGATCCGGCTCAACGGCGTCGGCCCCAAGCTGGCCCTGGCGTTGATGTCGGGCCTGGATGTCGATGAACTGGTGCGCTGCGTCCAGGCTCAGGATGCTTCGGCCCTGGTCAAAGTGCCCGGGGTCGGCAAGAAGACCGCCGAGCGCCTGATGGTCGAACTCAAGGACCGTTTCAAGGCCTGGGAAACCTCGCCAGCCATGTTCGCCCTGGTACCCAATGGGCCGCTGCCGCTGGCCACCGTCTCCAGTGCCGAAGCCGATGCCGTCAGTGCCTTGATCTCCCTGGGTTATAAACCCCAGGAAGCCAGCAAGGCAGTGGCCGCTGTCGATGCCAAGGGGCTGAGTAGTGAAGAACTGATCCGCCGCAGCCTGAAGGGAATGATCTAAGTGATAGAAGCCGATCGACTGATAGCCGCCACCGGGCGTGACCGTGAAGAGGTCCAGGACCGGGCGATCCGTCCGCTGCGCCTGGCCGAGTACATCGGCCAGCCAGTGGTGCGTGAGCAGATGGCCCTGTTCATCGAGGCGGCGCGCGGGCGCAGCGAGTCGCTGGATCACACCCTGATCTTCGGCCCGCCGGGGCTGGGTAAAACCACCTTGGCCAATATCATCGCTCAGGAAATGGGCGTGTCGATCAAGAGTACCTCGGGGCCTATTCTCGAGCGTCCGGGTGATTTGGCGGCGTTATTGACCAACCTGGAACCGCACGACGTGCTGTTCATCGACGAAATCCACCGGCTGTCGCCCATTGTCGAAGAAGTGCTGTACCCGGCCATGGAGGACTTCCAGCTCGACATCATGATTGGCGAGGGGCCGGCGGCGCGTTCGATCAAGCTCGACCTGCCGCCGTTCACCCTGGTCGGCGCCACCACCCGCGCCGGCATGCTGACCAATCCGTTGCGTGACCGCTTTGGTATTGTCCAGCGCCTGGAGTTCTACAACACCGAAGACCTGGCAACCATCGTCAGCCGTTCCGGTGGCATTCTCGGTCTGCCGATTGAAGATGAAGGCGCCTTCGAGATTGCCCGGCGGGCCCGGGGCACACCGCGAATCGCCAACCGCCTGCTGCGCCGGGTGCGAGATTTTGCCGAGGTGCGGGGCAAGGGCCATATCACCAAGCCGATTGCCGACATGGCGTTGAACCTGCTGGACGTCGATGAGCGCGGTTTTGATCACCAGGACCGCCGCTTGCTGCTGACCATGATCGAGAAGTTCGACGGTGGTCCGGTCGGCGTCGACAGTCTGGCGGCGGCCATCAGTGAGGAGCGTCACACCATCGAGGATGTGCTCGAGCCCTACCTGATCCAGCAGGGCTATATCATGCGCACGCCACGTGGGCGGGTGGTGACCCGGCATGCCTACCTGCACTTCGGTCTGAACATTCCCAATCGCCTCGGCGAGTCGGTCAATGGCGAAGGTTTTTCCGCCCCGCCCGATGAATGACAGATTTATCTGCTGTTTTCGTGGTCCTATCGGCTGTCATGGAAGGGCCACGCTGGCAATACGACATAATCGATGAAAAACAGTTGCCGGAGCGGATTGGCAAGCTGAGGAGTAAGCACTAGAGTATGCGCGCGCAAAATGGGCTTGAGCCGTTCGCACATCATTGTCGGGTCTATTACGAAGACACTGATGCGGGCGGCGTGGTGTATTACGTCAATTACCTGAAATTCATGGAGCGTGCCCGCACCGAGCGGTTACGCGCACTGGGTTTTGCCCAGTCGGCACTGGCGCAGGACAACCTGCTGTTCGTGGTCCACTCCAGCGAGGCGCGCTATCACGCGCCGGCACGGTTGGACGACGAGTTGCGGGTGACCGCGCAAGTGCTTGAATTGAACCGCGCCAGCCTGCGCTTCGTGCAGCAGGTCTGGCGCGAAAAAGATGCAACGCTGCTCTGCGAAGGGCAGTTCCTGGTGGCCTGTGTGCGCGCCGATACTTTCAAACCCCGGGCTATTCCCCCAGCGCTGCGTACGGCCTTTGCCGAGGCTGGCGATCCGGGTACTCATTCAAATGCAGGAGATTAAGCGTGGAAGCTAACGTCGTCGACCATACCTCCATGTGGAGCCTGGTCAGCAATGCCAGCATCGTGGTGCAGCTGGTTATGCTGATTCTGGTTGCCGCATCGGTAATGTCATGGATCATGATTTTCCAGCGCAGCACCATGCTGCGCGCCGGTCGTCGAGCCCTGGAAAGCTTCGAAGAGCGCTTCTGGTCGGGTATCGACCTGTCCAAGCTGTACCGTCAGGCAGGCAGCAACCCGGACCCGGATTCGGGGGTCGAGCAGGTTTTCCGTGCCGGCTTCAAGGAATTCTCCCGTCTGCGTCAGCAGTCTGGCGTTGACCCTGATGCGGTCATGGAAGGTGTTGGCCGGGCCATGCGCGTGGCGATCTCCCGTGAGGAAGAGAAGCTCGAGCAGAGCCTGCCGTTCCTGGCTACCGTCGGTTCCACCAGCCCGTACATCGGTCTGTTCGGTACCGTGTGGGGCATCATGAACTCCTTCCGCGGCCTGGCCAGCGCCCAGCAGGCAACCCTGGCCACCGTCGCCCCGGGTATCGCCGAGGCCCTGATCGCGACCGCGATCGGCCTGTTTGCCGCCATTCCAGCGGTTATTGCCTACAACCGTTTCGCTGCCCGCAGTGAAGTCTTGATCGGCCGTTACTACACGTTCGCCGACGAGTTCCAGGCCATCCTGCACCGTAAAGTGCACACCAGCGAAGAGTGATCAGGTAAAAGCCCATGGCCCGAGTTCGCCACAAACGCAAGCCGGTCGCCGAGATGAACGTGGTGCCTTACATCGACGTGATGTTGGTACTGCTGGTCATTTTCATGGTGACCGCACCGATGCTCAACCAGGGCGTGAAGGTCGACCTGCCCAAGGTTTCCAGCGAAGCCTTGCCGCAGGACAACAACGTCCAGGTCCTGACCATTTCGATCAAGGCTGACAAGACCTACTTCTGGAACCTTGGCAGCGAAGTCGACACCGAAAAGCAGATGGACAAGGCGATGACCTTGCCGCAAATGACCGACGCCGTGACCAAAATCATCGCCGCCGGACGTGACCAGGGCAAACAGACCCAGGTCTTCATCCGTGGCGACAAGTCCGTCGACTACGGCGCGGTCATGGGTGCCATGGGCGGGTTGCAGCAGGCAGGTGTCGGTAACGTTGGCCTGATTACCGAGGCGCCCTGATGCAACAGCGAGAGCCATCCGCCTCGGAAAGCTATTTCTGGCCCAGCGTCTGGGCCATTGCGCTGCACGTTCTGGTGTTCGGCATGCTGTTCGTCAGTTTTGCCATGACCCCGGAGTTGCCGCCGTCCAAGCCTATTGTCCAGGCAACCCTGTACCAGCTGAAATCGAAAAGTCAGGCCACCACCCAGACCAATCAGAAGATTGCGGGTGAAGCGAAGAAAACCGCGTCGCGCCAGACCGAAGAAGAACAGATGGAGCAGAAAAAGGTCGAGCAGCAAGCAGTGAAGGCTGCGGAACAAAAGAAAGAAGAAGCTGCTCAAAAGGCGGAAGAAGCACGCGCCGAAGCCGAGGCCAAGAAATCCGAGGAAGCCAAGAAGGCTGACGAGGCGAAGAAAACCGCCGAAGCCAAGAAAGCCGAAGAGGCCAAGAAAGCCGCCGAGAAGCAACAGGCCGATATCGCCAAGAAGAAGGCCGAAGAGGAAGCCAAGAAAAAGGCTGACGAAGAGGCCAAGAAGCTGGCGGCTGAAGAAGCCAAGAAAAAAGCTACCGAGGACGCCAAGAAGAAGGCGGCCGAGGATGCCAAGAAGAAAGCCGTGGCCGAAGAAGCGAAGAAAAAGGCCGCTGAAGACGCCAAGAAGAAAGCTGCAGCTGATGCGGCCAAGAAGAAGGCACAGGATGCAGCCCGCAAGGCGGCGGAAGACAAGAAAGCCCAGGCCCTGGCCGAGCTTCTGTCCGATACCACCGAGCGGCAACAGGCATTGGCTGACGAGCAGGGTGACCAGGTGGCCGGCGACTTCGACGACCTGATCCGTGCACGTGCGGCCGAGGGCTGGGCGCGTCCACCTTCTGCGCGCAAGAACATGACGGTGGTTCTGCAGATCGGCATGCTGCCTGATGGCACCATTACTTCGGTGAGCGTAGCGCGCTCCAGTGGCGATGGTCCGTTTGACAGCTCGGCAGTTGCCGCGGTCAAGAACATTGGTCGTTTAACCGAGATGCAGGGCTTGAAACCGAGCGAATTCAATCCCTATCGTTCATTCAAGATGACATTCACACCTGAGGATCTAGCCTTGTGATTAAACTTCTTCGAGGACTGCTGGTCGTTCTCTGCTGCGCAGCAGGGATGGCCGTGGCAGAAGAAAAGAACATTCTGGTCACCAGCGGCAGTGACCGTGCCACGCCTATCGCAGTCGTGCCTTTCGGTCTGCAGGGCGGTAGCGTGCTGCCGGAAGACATGGCTGACATTATCGGTAATGACCTGCGCAACTCCGGTTATTACTCGCCGATCCCGCGGCAGAACATGATCAGCCAGCCGAGCCAGGCCAGCGAAGTGATCTTCCGTGACTGGAAAGCCCTGGGCGCCCAGTACGTCATGGTCGGTAGCATTGTGCCGGCTGGCGGTCGCCTGCAGGTGCAGTACGCACTGTTCAACGTCGCCACCGAGCAGCAAGTGCTGACTGGCAGCGTCACCGGCAGTGTCGATCAACTGCGCGACATGTCGCACTACATCGCCGACCAGTCGTTCGAGAAACTCACCGGCATCAAGGGTGCGTTCTCTACCCGCATGTTGTACGTGACCGCTGAGCGTTTCTCCGCCAACAACACGCGTTACACCTTGCAGCGTTCGGACTACGACGGCGCGCGTGCCGTGACCCTGCTGCAATCGCGTGAGCCGATCCTGTCGCCGCGTTTTGCACCCGATGGCAAGCGTATCGCCTATGTGTCGTTCGAGCAGAAGCGTCCGCGCATCTTCGTTCAGCACATCGATACCGGTCGTCGTGAGCAGATCACCAACTTCGAAGGCCTCAACGGTGCGCCGGCCTGGTCGCCGGACGGCTCGCGCCTGGCGTTCGTGCTGTCCAAGGACGGCAACCCGGACATCTACGTGATGAACATGGGCTCGCGTCAGCTGTCGCGTGTTACTGCGGGTCCTGGGATCAACACCGAACCGTTCTGGGGTAAAGATGGTTCGACCATCTATTTCACTTCCGACCGTGGCGGCAAACCACAGATCTATAAAACCAGTGTTTCCGGTGGTGGTGCCGAGCGTGTAACTTTTGTAGGCAACTACAACGCCAACCCTAAACTTTCGGCGGATGAAAAGACCCTGGTGATGATTCATCGTCAACAAGGTTTCACCAACTTCAAGGTGGCTGCTCAAGATTTGCAGCGCGGTAGTGTAAAGATTCTCTCTGAAACAAGTCTTGATGAGTCTCCTACTGTTGCGCCCAACGGCACCATGCTAATCTACGCCACCCGCCAGCAGGGCCGGGGAGTCTTGATGCTCGTCTCTCTCAACGGACGCGTGAGGCTCCCGCTTCCTACCGCTCAAGGCGAAGTCAGAGAACCGTCCTGGTCCCCTTACCTGAACTGACGCGGCGCTTTACGTTTTACTTAACACATTGGGGTTCATTAGGAGTTTCACGATGGAAATGCTGAAGTTTGGTAAGTTTGCTGCGCTGGCTCTGGCCATGGCCGTAGCTGTAGGTTGCTCTTCGAAAGGCGGCGACGACGCTGGTCAAGGCGCTGTTGACCCTAACGCTGGCTACGGTGCCAACACTGGCGCTGTTGACGGCAGCCTGAGCGAAGAAGCAGCTCTGCGCGCAATCACCACCTTCTACTTCGAATACGACAGCTCGGACCTGAAGCCAGAAGCCATGCGCGCTCTGGACGTTCATGCCAAGGACCTGAAAGGCAACGGCGCTCGCGTCGTGCTGGAAGGTAACACCGACGAGCGTGGTACTCGCGAATACAACATGGCTCTGGGCGAGCGTCGTGCGAAAGCCGTTCAACGCTACCTGGTACTGCAAGGCGTCTCTCCTGCTCAGCTGGAACTGGTTTCCTACGGCGAAGAGCGTCCAGTTGCCACCGGCAACGACGAGCAGTCCTGGGCTCAGAACCGTCGCGTCGAACTGCGTAAGTAATTCGATATGCGAATGTGCCGTCGTGCTGTAACCGTCCTGGCGCTCAGCCTGCCACTCGTGGCTTGGGCTGAGGTTCCTGTTGTTGATGACAACGCTGGCTATAGCGGCGCAAGCAGCTATCCGCCATCGGGTTATGGTACGAACGGCGCCTACGCCGGGGGAGGGGTTACCGCCCCTGCCTCGGCGCAGGGTCAGCTGTTCCTGCAACTGCAGCAGATGCAGGAACAGCTGTCGCGTCAACAAGGCATCATCGAAGAGCTGCAAAACGATGTTGCACGCATGAAACAGGAAAGCCTGGAGCGTTACCAGGACCTGGATCGGCGTATTGGAACCGGCGCTCCTGCCGAGGCTCCACAGAATTCTCCAGCCGGTGGCGAAGCCGCCGCCGGCGCCGCTGCAGGTGCTGCCGCCGCGCAACCACCCGCAGCCAGTAGCGAACCTGGCGATCCGGCCAAAGAGAAGCTCTATTACGACGCTGCTTTTGACCTGATCAAAGCCAAGGATTTCGACAAGGCCAGCCAGGCGTTCAACGCCTTCCTGCGCAAGTACCCCAACAGTCAGTACGCCGGCAACGCCCAGTACTGGCTGGGTGAGGTGAACCTGGCCAAAGGCGACCTGCAAGCCGCAGGGCAGGCCTTCGCCAAGGTCAGCCAGCTGTATCCCAAGCACAACAAGGTGCCGGATTCGCTGTACAAGCTGGCCGACGTAGAGCGCCGCCTGGGTCACACTGATCGGGTCAAAGGCATTCTGCAGCAAGTCATTACCCAGTACCCGGGTACTTCGGCTGCACAACTGGCCCAGCGCGACCTGCAGAAGCTCTGAGTCAGCCGTTTAGAAAGAAACCCGCGCTAGTCGCGGGTTTTTTCGTTAGAATCTCTGCCCTTTTATTGAAATACGCTGCTGTGAACTACGCGATGACGGGTTTTCAGCGGTGCCTGACGGAGGCGGACAGCCTGTTTAGCTGTTACGCCCGTGGCGACTATGCAAGACACATTACGTATTACCGAAGTTTTTTACTCTTTGCAGGGTGAAACGCGTACCGCTGGCCTGCCCACGGTTTTTGTCCGTCTCACCGGCTGCCCGCTGCGCTGCCAGTACTGCGACAGCGAATACGCCTTCAGCGGCGGCACTATCCGCACCCTTGATTCGATCCTCGAGCAGGTCGCAGGCTTCAGGCCGCGCTATGTCTGCGTCACCGGCGGCGAACCGCTGGCCCAGCCTAATGCCATTCCTTTGCTCGCGCAGCTGTGTGACGCGGGCTATGAGGTTTCGCTGGAGACCAGTGGCGCGCTGGATATTTCCAGGGTAGACCCCCGTGTCAGCCGGGTCGTTGACCTGAAAACCCCTGGCTCTGAGGAAGCGCACCGTAACCGTTACGAGAACATCGAGCTGCTGACCGCCAATGATCAGGTCAAGTTCGTCATCTGTTCGCGTGAAGACTACGACTGGGCGGTGTCCAAGCTCATTCAGTACGGGCTGGAAAAACGCGCAGGTGAAGTGCTGTTCTCGCCAAGCCACCATCAGGTGAGCGCCACCGACCTCGCCGACTGGATTGTGGCCGATAATTTGCCGGTTCGTTTTCAGATGCAGCTGCACAAACTGCTCTGGAATGACGAACCGGGACGCTGACAGGAGCGCGATGCAATGACTGAGAAACGTGCGGTAATTCTGCTTTCCGGTGGCCTGGACTCGGCCACCGTGGTGGCCATGGCCAAGGCTGAAGGCTACAGCTGCTACACCATGAGCTTCGACTATGGTCAGCGCCATCGCGCGGAACTGAACGCCGCTGCGCGGGTTGCCCGTGACCTGGGCGTGGTCGAGCACAAGGTCATCGGCCTGAACCTGGACGGCATCGGCGGTTCGGCCCTGACTGACAGCAGTATCGACGTGCCTGAGGCACCGAGTGAGGGTATCCCGGTCACTTATGTTCCGGCGCGCAACACGGTGTTCCTGTCCCTGGCCCTGGGTTGGGCCGAGGTGCTTGAAGCGCGGGATATCTTTATCGGCGTCAACGCTGTGGACTATTCCGGTTATCCGGATTGCCGCCCGGAATTTGTCGAGGCGTTCGAGCGCATGGCCAACCTGGCCACCAAGGCCGGTGTTGAAGGCCAGGGGTTCCGCATTCAGGCGCCGCTGCAGAACCTGAGCAAGGCGCAGATCGTCCAGGCCGGTATGGCCCGTGGCGTGGACTACAGCCTGACGGTTTCCTGTTATCAGGCTGACGATGAAGGCCGTGCCTGCGGTAAATGCGACAGCTGCCGCCTGCGTGCTGACGGCTTCAAGGCGGCGGGTGTAGAAGACCCAACACGATATTTTTAAATTATTTTGCGATGGGGTGTTGATTTCCTGTTAGAAATCAGTATTATACGCGCCATCCAACGGGTCGTTAGCTCAGTTGGTAGAGCAGTTGGCTTTTAACCAATTGGTCGTAGGTTCGAATCCTACACGACCCACCATACGCTGTAAGAGAGAGCCCGCGTCCTGAGAAGGTCGCGGGCTTTTTCGTTTTCGGCCATTTTTCCTTACCTGTGGGTGCAAGCGCCGTGTTGTTCAGATTAGTTCTGGTCGCCATGTTGTTGGCGATTTCTGCATGCAGTTCTCAGCCCACCGGCTCAGGTGTCGCCACCACCAAGGTCGCGGGTGGCGTCTACAAGGTCAAGCGTGGTGACACGCTGTATTCGATTGCCTCGCGCCATGGCTGGAATTTCAAGGAGCTGGCGCGCTACAACGGCATCAGCCCGCCTTACGCGGTGAATGTGGGGCAGACCATTCGCTTTGGTGGCTCGAAAACGACGACGCGCACCACAACCACAACGGCTAGCAAGGGCAAGCCTGTTGCCCCGGCTACCAATGTAACCTTGCGCGGCTGGGCGTGGCCGCTGCAGGGCGCGGTGATCGGCCGCTACTCGGCGGCCGATAAACTCAGCAAGGGTATTCGCATTGCCGCTACACCGGGGCAGCCGGTTTTCGCCAGCCTCGGTGGCAAGGTAGCGTTCGCCACCAATATCCGCGGCTACGGCAACCTGATCATCCTTCAGCACGGCACGTCCCATGCCAGTGTCTACGGCCACAACAGCAAACTGCTGGTCAAGGAAGGGCAAACCGTCAGCAAAGGCCAGAAGATCGCCGAAGCAGGGGATCTGGACACCGATCGCGTGCAGCTGTAC
>JBOICD010000087.1:0-10402 GCA_050739855.1 Pseudomonas sp. | reverse complement strand
CCGGCACCCCTTGGTGTATCTGATGGAAGCCGCCGACGACATCTGCTACGCCCTGATCGACCTCGAAGACGGTCTGGAAATGGAGCTGCTCGACTACCCGGAAGTGGAATCGCTGCTGTTGAACCTGGTGGGTGACGATCTGCCGGAAACCTACCGCCAGCTGGGCCCAGGTGATTCGCGTCGGCGCAAGCTGGCGATTCTGCGCGGCAAGGCTATCGAGCACCTGACCAATGCCGCCGCCCGCGCGTTTGTCGAACAACAGGATGCCTTGCTGTCGGGGCGTTTGCATGGCGACCTGGTCGAACACATGCACGGCCCGGCCAAACGCTGCGTCCTGCAGGCCAAGGACATGGCACGCAAGAAGATCTTCCAGGACAAGCGCAAGACGCTGCATGAAATCGGCGCCTACACCACCCTCGAAATACTGCTCAACTCTTTCTGCGGCGCGGCACTTGAACAACACGGTGGCCGCACGCCATCGTTCAAGAGCCGACGCATCCTCGACCTGCTCGGCAATAGCGCCCCCAATCCCGATGCACCACTGTATACATCGTTCCTGCGCATGATCGACTTCATTGCCGGGATGACAGACAGCTACGCCAGTGAAATGGCACGGGAGATGACCGGACGTTCAAGCCCGGTGTAACCGTATTACGCGCCCGCCAGGTGTGAGGAGCGGTGTCGGACTCACACCTGGCTGCCTGTTAATACATATCACTGTAGGACAAGGACTACATGGCACAAAATACATTAAACAAACCCAACAAACAGAAACATTAAGTCACCAACACCCGCACTTGCAGCAACAGCATGAAACAACACTTGTAGTCTAAACCTGCATTTAGAGTCGGATATTTCCTATATAGCACTTAGCTCCCTTTCTGTTCGTGTGCGCCCTGTTCCATATGCGTTAAGGTGCCAGCTTAATCGACACCTTTCCTGGATAAGTTACCATGCAATCTGTATTTATCATCGACGATCACCCAGTCATCCGCCTGGCTGTGCGCATGCTCCTGGAGAATGAAGGCTATTGCGTGGTCGGAGAGTCGGACAACGGCGTGGACGCCATGCAGATGGTCCGCGAATGCCTACCCGACCTGATCATCCTCGATATCAGCATTCCCAGGCTCGATGGCCTGGAAGTGTTGTCACGCTTTCATACCATGGCCATCCCGCTGAAAATCCTGGTGCTCACCGCACAGTCGCCGGCGTTGTTTGCCGTACGCTGCATGCACTCCGGCGCCGCCGGCTATGTATGCAAACAGGAAGACCTGAGCGAGTTGCTCAGTGCAATCAAAGCAGTGTTGTCGGGTTACAACTACTTCCCTAGCCAGGCCATCAGTAACTTGCGCCCTCACGCCAATGAACACTGCGAACTGGAACTGTTCAAGCAAGTCAATGATCGGGAATTGATGGTCCTGCAACTCTTTGCCCAAGGCAGAAGCAACAAAGAAATCGCCCAGGGGATGTTCCTCAGCAATAAAACTGTCAGCACGTATAAAAAGCGTTTGATGCAGAAGCTCAAAGCCAAGTCGTTGGTCGAACTCATTGAAATGGCCAAACGCAATGCTCTGGTTTGAATCAGGCCATGCCTAGCCGCACCCTCTATTGTTGCCTGTGCAGCCTCCTGGCCTGCCTGTGCATGCTACCTACGGCCTGTGCCGACGAAGTACAGGCCAGCCAGTACAGGTTGCTCAGCCGCTCGCAACCGGTGAGCGTGAACCTCCCGCTGAGTTCGGCGCAACGACGCTGGATCGCAGGCAAACGGCAATTGCTGCTGGGTACTTCGGCACCGGATTATCCGCCCTTCGACATGACCGCCAGCGGTCGCGACTACGAAGGCCTGACTGCTGACATTGCCGGAATACTGCAGAACACGTTGCGCTTGCCGATTCAGGTCCGACGCTTTGCCAGCCGCCAGGAAGCGGTAAGAGCCCTGACCCTGGGGCAGATAGACCTGCTCGGCAGTGCCAATGGCTTCGAAGCCGCTACACCGGGCGTGGTGCTTTCCAGACCCTACGCCATCGATCAACCGGTGCTGGTGACCCGCGAAAACGAAAGCCGTCCCCTTGATACCGGCCTGGCTGGCCTGCGCCTGAGCATGGTCTATCACTACTTGCCACTTGCAGAGGTACGGGCCAACTACCCGAAGGCAACGATTCAGACCTACCCTTCCTATCTGAATGCCCTCAATGCCGTCGCGTTCGATCAGGCCGACGTGTGTCTTGGCGATACTATTTCCACCCATTACATGATCAATCAGGGCCATCTGCAGAACGTCAAGATGGCTAATTTCAGCAAACACGAACCGGTCGGTTTCAGCTTTGCCGTACAGCAAAGCAACCTCATCCTGCTGCAGTTGATCAACGCCACCCTCGACAACCTCTCAAGCACTACCCGTAAAGACATTTTCAAACGCTGGAGCGCAGGCAGCGACATACTGCTGACTGATCGCAAACTGCAACTCTCGCAACGCGAAGAGCACTGGCTGAGCAAGCACCCGGTGGTACGTGTAGTGGTCAACGAAACCGCAGCACCACTGACATTTTTCGATAACACCGGTAACTTTCGCGGGATTGCCGCCGACCTGCTTGAGCTGATCCGCTTGCGCACCGGTTTGCGCTTCGAAGTGCAGCGCGCCAGCGGTATCAGTGACATGATCGATCGGGTAAACCACAACCAGGCCGATGTGATCGCCGCCATCTCGCCCAGCAAGCACCGGGAAAGCACCCTGCATATCAGCCGTCCCTACCTGGAAAACTCCTACGTACTGATGACTCGAACGGGAGCGGACCAACCCACCTCGCTGGAACAACTGTCAGGTCGACGCGTGGCCCTGACCCGCGACAGCCCTCTGGTCGACAGGCTGCGTGCACGAGCGGCCGGCATACAGCTGGTGGAGACCGAAAGCGCCGTTCACTCCACATCCTTACTGGCCAGCGGCCATGTCGATGCGGCCATCACTGCGCTGATCAACGCCAACTTCAGCCTGGCGACCCAGCATGGGCTGGTCATTCGGGCCTCGGTCGGCGCCGAACCTGCAACCTTTTCGATGGCGACCGCCAGGCATTCCCAGGAGCTGGCCTCGATTCTGAATAAAGCACTGCTGAGTATCGCGCCGGAAGAACTGGGCGTTATCAACAGCCGTTGGCGTGGCTACAGCACCGAAACCAATGCCTACTGGAGCAAGTACCACCCACTGGTCCTGCAAATCGTATTGGGCACAAGCGTGCTACTGCTGTTGTCACTGGCCTGGAATGCCTGGATGCGCCGCCAGATCAAGCAACGCGAGGCCGCAGAGCGCGCCTTGGGCGATCAGCTCGAATTCATGCGCACGCTGCTCAACGGCACGCCTCACCCCATGTATGTACGTGACCGTGAAGGGCTGCTGCAAAGTTGCAACGACAGCTACCTGGAGGCCGTTCAGTTACAACTTGATGAGGTGCTGGGCAAACGCCTGGATGATGGCGCGCTGGGCGACAGCTGCTATGCCAGCCAGATTCAGGCCGACTATCAGCAAGTGATGCGCGAGGGCGTGCCACTGATCATTGATCGTCCGCTGCTGATCAATGACAGGACAATGACCATTTACCACTGGATCCTGCCTTACCGGGATTCGCTCGGTGAGGTCCAGGGCATCATCGGCGGCTGGATCGATATCAGTGAACGACGCCAGTTGATTCAGGACCTGAGCCAGGCCAAGCAGCAGGCCGATGATGCCAATCGCGCCAAGAGCACCTTTCTGGCAACCATCAGTCATGAAATCCGTACCCCGATGAACGCCATCCTTGGCATGCTCGAGCTAGCCCTCGAAAAAGCCAACCAGGGACAGCTGGATCGACCGGCGGTTGAAGTGGCCTACAGTTCGGCCAACGACTTGCTGGCCCTGATCGGCGACATACTCGACATCGCCCGCATCGAGTCCGGGCACCTTGGTCTGGCGCCGGAACGGGTCGGTCTGATGACACTGGTGGAGTCTGTCGGACGCGTGTTCGATGGCCTGGCGCGCCAGAAAAACCTGTGCCTGATGATCCGTATCGCACCCAGCGCGCGCGTCGACGTTCAACTGGACCCGCTACGGATGAAACAAATCCTTTCGAACCTGGTCAGCAATGCAATCAAATTCACCGAGCAGGGTCAGGTCATCATCGAGCTGGGCCTGGAGCCTGGCCCCGAGCCGGATCATGCCAGGCTTGAACTGACCGTACAGGACACGGGGATCGGCATT
The DNA here is from genome assembly GCA_050739855.1 of Pseudomonas sp. Classification (GTDB taxonomy): domain Bacteria; phylum Pseudomonadota; class Gammaproteobacteria; order Pseudomonadales; family Pseudomonadaceae; genus Aquipseudomonas. The sequence goes on along the minus strand of JBOICD010000087.1, from coordinate 6,174 downwards.
CGCGAACTGGACCAGCAACGCCTGTTCCTGCCTTTCGCCCAAGCCAACCCCGATAGCAAGCTGGCGCGTAGCGGTACAGGCCTGGGGCTGTCGATCAGTCGCGACCTGTGCCACTTGATGGGCGGTAACCTGACCCTGCACAGTGTGTTTGGCCAGGGCACCCGCGTGCACGTCAGCATGCCGGTGACGCTGATGACCAGTCAGCCCGGCGAGCCTGCCGTGATTCCCGAACCCTGCCTATCCGTTGCCGCGCTGAAAGTACTGGTGGTCGATGACCATCCGGCCAATCTGTTGCTACTGACCCAGCAACTGAACTACCTGGGGTTGCAGCACCGCAGTGTCGACAATGGCCTGGAGGCTATGGAGATATGGCGGCGGGAGGCATTCGATGTGCTGATCATCGACTGCAACATGCCAGGCATCGATGGTTACCAACTTGCCCAGGCGATACGCGCTGACGAAAACGCACAACAATGGCCACGCTGCACCCTGCTGGGTTACACCGCCAATGCGCAACCGGAAGTCCGCAGGCAATGCCAGCAAGCCGGTATGGATGACTGCCTGCTCAAGCCGATCAGCCTCAAGGCGCTGGGCCAGCGCCTGGCCAGGATCCAACCTCTCCCCCAACGCGCCAGCGCCACCCACTCTGCCCTGTTTGACCTACAAGGCCTGGAACCCGTGGTGGGCAATAGCGCCGTCGACCTGCAAGCATTGCTGAAACAGCTTCAACAGAGTTTTAGCAAGGACCGGATTGCGCTGGCAGAGCTTGACCCTGAACGGCAACCCGAACGGTTGAAGGACGAAGCGCATCGTATTCTCGGTGCCGCGCGGATCATCCAGGCCAACGCCTTGATCGATGCCTGCGAACAGCTGGAATCAGACTGCCGCGCGAATGCGCCGGTACCCACGCTCGAGCTTCACCAGCAACAGCTGACGGCAGCCATGGCAGAGGTGGAGCAAGCACTTGAACGACACTTGCGCCCAGGGGGCTCGGCCAGTGCGGCGGCAACGGTGAGCTGAAAACAAAACGGCGGCCACTGGGGCCGCCGTTTCTTCAGGCATCAGGCAACCGGATTGATCGGGTTTTCCGGATACCAGGCGTCCAGCAGCGGGCTGACTTCGATCTTGGTCAGCTCGTTGCGGCCTTTGAGCCAGCTTTCAACGGCAGCGCGTTGCTCGTCAGTGACCGAGCCGCGATCTGCTTTGCAAACCAGACCGAAGTCGTCGCCGCCAACATAGTCCAGACCATTGGCATCCATAGCGTCTGCCAGGAACGCATCGAGGAAGGCATCAACGGCCTCGTCGGTCAGGTCTTCCTTGAACTCCAGGTTCAGTTCAAAACCCAGCTCCTGGAATTCATCCACGCAGAGTTTTTTGCGCAGACGGCGGGAACGGTTAGTGGCCATGAAACAATCCTCTTGAGTAATAACGCGGCGCACTTTACCAGTTTCGCCGCGAGGCTGCCGGAATAAAAGCCGATAAGCCACCCTGTCGCACTGCCCCATCACCCTGCGCCTTGGGGCATAATGCGCGCTATATTTTTCACACCGGGGCCTTCACCTTTCCTTGCTCCGTTTTTTTCACCCCTCGCTCGCAGGGTTTTATTGCACATGATCAGATCTCTACGCCCTCTTCTGCTTGCCGGCCTGCTCCTGCCCGTTGCCTTGCCTTCCCAGGCCGCGGCCGTCAACACCACGCTGCCCGCCAAAGTACAGCAAGCGCTGAAAACCAATAAATTGCAGGACTCGGCCCTGTCGCTGGTGATGCTGCCGCTCAACGGCCCTGGCACGCCAACCGTGTTCAATGCCGACATCTCGGTCAACCCGGCCTCGACCATGAAGCTGGTCACCACCTATGCGGCCCTGGAGCTGCTCGGCCCGACTCACCAGTGGAAGACCGAGTTCTACAGCGACGGCCCGCTGCGTAACGGCACCCTGCAGGGCAACCTCTACCTCAAAGGCGGCGGTGACCCGAAACTGAACATGGAAAAGCTCTGGCTGTTGATGCGCGACCTGCGCGCCAACGGGGTGCAAACCATCAGCGGCGACCTGGTGCTCGACCGCAGTCACTTCGTCCAACCCGTGCTCCCCCAGTTCAACGACGACGGTGGCGACGAAAACAAGCCGTTCCTGGTCAAGCCTGACTCCTTGCTGATCAACCTCAAGGCCCTGCGCTTTGTCGCCCGCAACGACGGTGGCAAGGTGCTGGTATCGGTCGAACCACCGATTGCCAGCATCCGTATCGACAACCAGGTCAAGGCGGTCAATAGCAAACAATGCAGCGGCGATGTGCGCTACAACCCGGTCCCCCGGGCAGACGGCGTCACCGTGGTGGTCAGCGGTCAGTTGGCTGACGGCTGCAACTCGCAGACCTACCTGTCGCTGCTCGACCACCCGACCTATGCCGCCGGTGCGGTACGGGCCATCTGGAATGAACTGGGCGGTACCATTCAGGGCCGCGACCGGATCGACAGCGTCCCGAAAAGTGCCCGCCTGCTGGCTCGCGCCTTCTCGCCTGACCTGGTCGAGATCATTCGCGACATCAACAAATACAGTAACAACACCATGGCCCAGCAGCTGTTCCTGAGCCTGGGCGCGCAGTTCCGCACCGATGCCGATGGCGACGACGCCCGTGCAGCGCAGCGTGTGGTACGCCAGTGGCTGGCGAAAAAGGGCATCACTGCACCGCACTTGATCATGGAGAACGGCTCCGGGTTGTCTCGCGCCGAACGGGTCAGCACCCGGGAAATGGCGGCCCTGCTGCAGGCTGCCTGGAAAAGCCCCTATGCCGCCGAATTCATCAGTTCGATGCCGCTGGTAGGCATGGATGGCACCATGCGCAAGCGCCTCAAGCGCACAGCGATGACCGGCGAGGCCCATATCAAGACCGGTACCCTGAACACCGTACGCGCGATTGCCGGCTACAGCCGCGACAGCAACGGCAACACCTGGGCGGTGGCGGCGATCCTCAACGACCCAAAACCCTGGGGTGCTTCAGCGGTGCTCGACCAGGTGCTGCTGGACCTCTATCGCCAACCGAAACTGGTCAACAGTACTGCTGCCGTTCAGCCCTGAGCACTCAGGGCAGTTCTGCCTCGACCCGGTCGCGGCCAGCTTGTTTGGCCGCATAGACGCCGGAGTCGGCGCGTAGCAACAAGGCATCGGCGCCCTCCCCTGGGCGCCAGCCGGCCACGCCAAAACTGGCAGTGACCTGCCCGACACCCTCGACGACGACGCTGCGCACCCCCTGCCACAACTCCAGGGCCAGCGAGTGCGCCTGCTCGGCGTTACTGCCCGGGCACAAGACCATGAACTCCTCCCCGCCCAGGCGACAGAACACGTCGGTGCGCCGCAGCCGGTGACTGATGCGCTGGCACAGACTGCGCAACACATGATCACCCACCGCATGACCAAACTGGTCGTTGATGCGTTTGAAGTGATCGATATCCAGCATGATGATCGCCAGGTCCTGATGGTCGCGCTGCGCGCGCTCAAGCTCGACCTTCAAGCGCTCCTGGAAATAGCGCCGGTTATGAATGCCCGTCAGCGAGTCGGTCACCGACAGCGCGCGCAGCTCTTCTTCAACCCGTTTCAGATCGGAGATATCCGTCAAATAGCCGTGCCACAGCGTACTGCCATCCTCCTCCGGCTCAGGGGTCGCCTCGCCCCGCACCCAGCGCTGACCTGCCAGTGGTAACAGCACCCGGTACTCTTCACGCCAAGGCGTCAGGTGATCGGCTGAATGGCGGATCGAAGTGCGCACACGCAACAGGTCATCCGGGTGGATGCGCTCAAATACCGCCGTAGCATCCTGGCGCAACAGCTCAAGCTCAATCTCGTAGATGTCACGCAAGCCTTCACTGGCATAGCTGAAACACGAACTGCCATCCAGACGCAGGCGAAACTGATAAATGCCACCAGGCACCTCGGCACTGAGCTTGTCCAGCAAACGGTCACGGGCCGCCAGGGCTTCATGCACGCGCTTGCGCTCAGTGACATCGATGCAAATCGCCAGGTGACCGACCCACAGGCCATGCTCATCGAGCACTGCCGTCACCAGCATGTTGGCCAGCAGGTGGCTGCCGTCTTTACGCTGCAACGTCCACTCACCCGCCTCTTTGCCCCCCTCCTGCACGGTTTGCGCGAACATTGCCTGGGCCGGGGTGATTTCGCGACCATAGCGCTGGCTCAAGTCCCGGGCCCGCTGGTGCAGCTCCTGGGGCGAAACCAGCGCCTCAAGGGTCAGGCTGCCGACCGCTTCGGCACTGCTGTAGCCCAGCATGCGCTCGGCGCCAGCATTGAACGTGCTGATCACGCCACGCAGATTGGTAGCGACGATCGCCACCTGGGTTGCCGCGTCCAGCACACTGCGCAACTGATTGTGGGTATCACGCAGCGACTGCTCGCTGATGCGCAGCTCGCCAGTGCGTTGCTCGACCAGGGTCAGGGCGCGCTGGCGCTGACTGAACAGACTGAACAGCAAGGCACTGAGCAATACACTGAGCAAACCACCCAGAAATACCACGGCGGGGACTGCCGAAGAGCGGTTGGCCTGCATGAAGGCCAGGCTTGGACGGATATCGAGCTGATAGTCATGATCGGCCAGGTGCAACAAGTGGCTGGCAGCCAGTGCTGAGGAGGTACCCCGATTATCCGACTGGAACAGCACCTCATGCTGGCTGTCCGGCCCGGACAGGTCGCGAATACGCACCACCAGGTTGTCCTTGGCTGCATTGGGCAGCCCCTCGGCCATCAGCTGACGCATGCTGATCACCGCCATGACATAACCCCGCGGCTGCGGGCCAGGATCATGTGGCGCGAACACTGGCGCCACCATCAGCACACCGCGGGCATACGCAGGCTCCACATCGGTAAGGTTCAGCGGCGCAGAGACAGCCATGCTGCCGGGCTTCGAGGCGCGCTGCAGGGTGTCCTGACGCAGGGCTTGGGAAAGCAGGTCGAGACCCAACGGCTGGCGCTGCAGGTTCAATGCCTGGGTAAACAGCACCGGGTAGTAGATCGGACGCGCGGGTGATACGCGCAAACTGCCGTCATCAGTCAGTTGCTGAATTTCGTAGGGACGGCCAAGCACCTGGCTCGCGCGTTGCTCAAAGGCCTGGCGTGCGGGCCCCGGCACCCGCGGCGCCCAGGAATAGGCCTGGGTACGATGCAGCAAGGGGCGCGCGTAACCATTGAATTCTTCGAACGTTATTTCAGTGGCAAAGACGAAGAACCGGCGCAGCCCATCCAGGCGCTGCACCTGCTCCTCGAAGCGTTCTTCGACACGACTGTAACGCTCACTGGCCAGCAACTCGAAGCGTTGGCGCAACTGTTGCTGGTACAACTCGTAGGTTGCCAACGCCAGAAAAGCGGTCAATAGCCCGCCGGCCAGCAGTGCCACAAGGGCAACCAGCCAGGCGGACACTTCTTCGCTGACCAAGCCGAGCATCTTTGGACGAACGCCATGCATCGACATAGTTGATAACACTCATAACGCCAGCATGCAGCGTTTCCCAAGTCCTCATTCAGTTATAGCCATTAGCCACTAATGAAGCAATCTGCGGCCCGGGAGAAGATCGCCTTCAACGTGCCTGAATGCGCCACGCCCGATGAATCTTGGTGTTACGGGCAAAATCCGGGTCCAGGGTCTGCGCGCTGATTTCCTCTACCGCATAACGTTCGGACAGACGCTCGTCGAGCTGGAACTTGCGGAAGTTGTTGGAGAAATACAGCACGCCGCCTGGTGCCAGACGTGCTACCGCCAGGTCGAGCAATTCGACATGGTCACGCTGGACATCGAATACACCTTCCATGCGTTTGGAGTTGGAGAAGGTCGGCGGATCGATGAAGATCAAGTCGAACTCGTCACGGCACGCTTGCAGCCAGGCCATGACATCACCCTGCTCCAGGCGGTTCTTGTCGGAGAAACCATTGAGCGACAGGTTGCGCCGTGCCCAGTCCAGGTAAGTCCGTGACAGGTCGACGCTGGTGGTGCTGCGTGCACCGCCCTTGGCCGCATGCACGCTGGCGGTCGCGGTGTAGCAGAACAGGTTGAGGAAGCGCTTGCCGGCGGCCTCGCGCTGGATGCGCATGCGCATCGGCCGATGGTCGAGGAACAGCCCGGTGTCCAGGTAGTCGGTCAGGTTGACCAGCAACTTGACACCCCCTTCACTGA
>JBOICD010000086.1:0-10429 GCA_050739855.1 Pseudomonas sp. | reverse complement strand
ACTACCAGTGCAGCCTTGGCCGCCAGCACCAGCCAGAGGAGCGCCAGCAGCCAGCCGGGTGCGTGGCTGAAGATGCCCATCAGCACCACATACCCCGCCAGCACGGCCAGCGCCGGCACGGCGGCAATGCGTCGGTGGGCTAGATAGGCCGCACCGATCACCAGAACCACTAACCACAACAGCAACATAGTCTTTCCTCCGTGAAACCTAAGGGCCTTCTGCGATCCATCAGAGCTTAGACGGCATCCGGCAATCGTCTTGTCAGAACAGTGACAGGCTGTGGCCGCAGGAGTTCGCCTTGAGGCGTGGGCGATTGTCAGGGTGAGCGCCTGGGGTAGACTGAGAGACCGCACATCCATCAGGACGACGTTATGCTCAAGATCTGGGGTCGGAAGAATTCGACCAATGTCAGGAAGGCGCTGTGGTGCGCGCAGGAGTTGGGGCTGGAGTATGAGTCGATCGATGCCGGTGGTGCCTTTGGCCTGGTCAACGAGCCTCAGTACCGTGCGCTGAATCCCAATGGCCTGGTGCCGATGATCGAAGATGACGGCCTGGTGCTCTGGGAGTCCAATGCCATCGTGCGTTACTTGTCGGCGCAGTATGGCAGCGAGTCGGGCTGGTACGAACCTGATGCGCGCAAGCGTGCCGAGGCGGACAAGTGGATGGACTGGGTGACTTCTTCCCTGGCTACGCCGTTTCGCCCATTGTTCTGGGGCCTCTTGCGCACGCCTGCCGATCAGCAGGACTGGGTAGCGATCAATGCCGCGCACAAGACCTGCGCGCAGCTGCTGTCGATCGCTGACCAGGCCTTGGCGCACAAGCCTTACCTGTCCGGCGACGAGCTGGGCATGGGCGATATCCCGCTGGGCTGCTTTGCCTATGCCTGGTTCGAGATGCCTATCGAACGTCCCGAAATGCGCCATCTGCGCGCCTGGTATGAGTGTTTGCAGGAGCGCCCGGCCTATCAGGCAGCGGTCATGACCGCGCTGACCTGATCACTACGGTTAACCTGATAGTTATTATCGATACACATGACTGTACTTGTATGGCCTGGACAAGCACCATGGTCATATTCACTGCGACCGGCCTGTCCGGTCGCGTCTTGAACCTTTCAAACTGGTACGCGACCCGCTATGAGTTCTGCTCTGTCCATAAGGCAGCTAACCAAAACCTACGGCAACGGTTTCCAGGCCCTCAAGGGGATCGACCTGGATGTCGCCGAAGGTGACTTCTTTGCCTTGCTCGGTCCCAATGGCGCTGGCAAGTCCACCACCATTGGCATTCTCTCGACCCTGGTCAACAAGACCGGCGGCACGGTGAGTATTTTCGGCAACGACCTCGATCGCCAGCCTGCTGCGCTCAAGCGCTGCATCGGTGTGGTGCCGCAGGAGTTCAACTTCAATCAGTTCGAAAAGACCTTCGACATCGTCGTGACCCAGGCCGGTTACTACGGCATCCCGGCCAAGGTGGCCAAGGAGCGCGCCGAGAAGTACCTGACCCAGCTCGGCCTGTGGGACAAGCGCGATGTGCCGTCGCGTTCGTTGTCGGGCGGCATGAAGCGTCGCCTGATGATCGCCCGGGCGCTGATCCATGAGCCGCGCTTGCTGATTCTCGATGAACCGACCGCGGGTGTGGATATCGAACTGCGCCGCTCGATGTGGAGTTTTCTCACCGAGCTGAACCAGCAGGGCATCACCATCATCCTGACCACCCATTACCTGGAAGAAGCCGAGCAGCTGTGCCGACACATCGGCATCATCGACCACGGCACGATTGTCGAGAACACCAGCATGCGTGAACTGCTGGGCAAGCTGCATGTGGAGACCTTCCTGCTCGATCTCAAGAATGATCTGCTTCAGGCGCCGCAATTGATCGGTTACCCGTGCCGACTGATCACCCCTAACACCCTGGAAGTCCAGGTGGACAAAGGCGTGGACAACGAAGCGGGGATCACCGGTTTGTTCAGCCAGCTGGCGCTGCAGAACATCGAAGTGCAGAGCCTGCGCAACAAGACCAACCGCCTTGAGGAGCTGTTCGTGTCACTGGTCGAGAAAAACCTGGCGAAGGTGGCGGTATGAGTTCGGAGCTGAGCGCCAATCTGGTCGCCCTCAACACCATCGTCTACCGCGAAGTGCGGCGTTTCACCCGGATCTGGCCACAGACCCTGCTCCCCCCGGCAATCACCATGGTCCTGTACTTCGTGATCTTCGGTAACCTGATTGGCCGGCAGATTGGCGACATGGGTGGTTTCACCTACATGGAGTACATCGTGCCCGGGCTGATCATGATGTCGGTGATCACCAACTCCTACGGCAACGTGGTCTCGAGTTTCTTCGGCAGCAAATTCCAGCGCTCGATCGAAGAGCTGATGGTGTCGCCGGTTTCGCCGCATACCATCCTGATCGGCTACACCCTCGGCGGGGTACTGCGTGGTCTGGCGGTGGGGGTGATTGTCACGGTGCTGTCGCTGTTTTTCACTGACCTGCAGGTGCATCACCTGGGCGTGACCATCCTGGTGGTGTTGCTGACCGCGACGATCTTCTCGCTGCTCGGCTTCATCAATGCGGTGTTTGCACGCAACTTCGACGATATCTCGATCATTCCGACCTTTGTCCTGACGCCGTTGACCTACCTGGGCGGGGTGTTCTACTCGATCAACCTGCTGCCGCCATTCTGGCAGACAGTGTCGCTGGCCAACCCGGTGCTGCACATGGTCAACTCGTTCCGTTACGGCATCCTCGGGGTTTCGGACATTCGCATCAGCGTGGCCATCAGCTTCATGCTGATTGCCACGGCTGTGCTGTATGTCGGCTGCGTGCGCCTACTGGTCAGTGGGCGAGGAATGCGCAGCTGAGACCTTTTGCTTGCGCCGGTGCCACTGCCGGCCTACCCACCAGCGCCAATAGAGCATGGTCAGGCAGTAGGCCAGGGCACCGAGCAGCAGGCCACAGACCACCGAGCCGAGCAGAAACGGCTGCCACAGGGTCGACAGTTCGCCGGTGATCCATTCGAAGGTCAGTTCCTCCGGCAAGGTCCTGGAGGGGACCTGCATCAGCCAGGCACCCATCTGGTAGGTGCAGTAGAACACCGGCGGCATGGTGAACGGGTTGGTCAACCAGACCAGGCTCACGGCAATCGGCATGTTGCCGCGCACCAGAATTGCCAGGCTGGCGGCCAGGAGCATTTGCATCGGCACCGGAATGAACGCCGCGAACAGGCCGACAGCCATCGCCCGCGCCACCGAATGACGATTCAGGTGCCAGAGGTTCGGGTCATGCAACAGCCGGCCGAGAAAGCGTAAGGATTTGTGTTCCCTGATGCTGGTCGGGTCGGGCATGTAGCGTTTGAAGAGACGACGCGGCATGTAGGCTCTCGGCTGGGTGAAGGGGGCAAGTATGCACGGATTCTAAAACGCCCAATTACAGACTTTGTGACAATTATTGAGTGAGCTGTCGCCCTCACTGAACTAATCCTCTCAGAGTGGATTTGTTCTGGAGCTGTAAACCATGCGCACAGGGATGTTAGCGCTGGCACTGGGCCTGCTGTGTCTGCGTGTCCTGCCGGTATTGCCATCGGTCGGGATCATTGTTTTGATGGCCCTGCTCGGGCTGTGCTGCCTGCCTTGGCGAGTGCGTCCGTTCGGTCTGTTCCTGCTCGGGTTGTGCTGGGCTTGTCTATCGGCGCAGCAGGCGCTGGATGATCGTCTGGCGCCTGCGCTCGATGGTCGTACTTTGTGGCTGGAGGGCAGGGTGGTCGGCTTGCCCGCGCACAACGGCCGATCACTTCGATTTGAACTGGATGCCGCTCAATCTCGCCGCGCGCAGTTGCCGCAGCGCATGCAACTGAGCTGGTTTGACGGGCCGCAGGTGAACAGTGGCGAGCGCTGGCGGCTGGCGGTCAGCCTCAAGCGTCCTCATGGCTTGCTCAATCCTCATGGCCCGGATCGCGAGGCAGCCTTGCTGGCCCGGCGTGTCGGCGCCACCGGTAACGTCAAGGCCGGGGAGCGCCTGGCGCCTGCCGAGGGCGCCTGGCGCGACGGCCTGCGCCAGCGCTTGTCGGGTGTGGATGCCCAGGGCCGCGAGGCGGAGCTGGTCGCCCTGGTGCTGGGCGATGGCGCAGGCCTGGCCCGGGACAGCTGGCAAGCGCTACAGGCGACCGGCACCGTGCACTTGCTGGTGATCTCCGGGCAGCATATCGGCCTGCTGGCCGGGCTGGTCTATGGACTGATCGCCGGTTTGGCGCGGCTTGGGCTTTGGCCGCAGGCCTTGCCTTGGCTGCCCTGGGCCTGTGGCGCAGCCTTTGCCGCCGCGCTGGGTTATGGCTTGCTGGCCGGTTTTCAGGTGCCGGTACAACGCGCCTGCATGATGCTGGCGGTGGTGCTGCTCTGGCGTTTGCGCTATCGCTACCTGGGGGTGGGCTTACCGTTGTTGCTGGCACTCAATGCCGTGTTGCTGTGGGAGCCATTGGCCAGTCTTCTGCCGGGCTTCTGGCTGTCTTTCGCCGCGGTTGCGGTGCTGCTCTTCACGTTCAGTGGCCGGCTCGGAGCCTGGAGTCCCTGGCGGGCGTGGGGGCGGGCGCAGTGGTTGATCGCCTTGGGGTTGCTGCCAGTGTTGATGGCCCTGGGGCTGCCGGTCAGTCTCAGTGCGCCGCTGGCCAACCTGTTCGCCGTGCCCTGGATCAGCCTGGCGGTGCTGCCTTTGGCATTGCCGGGCACCCTGCTGCCCGTGCCGTTTGTGGGGCAAGGGTTGCTTTGGCTGGCAGGTGGGCTGCTTGACGTGCTGTTCCGTCTGCTTGGGCACCTGGCCCAATGGCAGCCGGCCTGGATACCGGAGTCTTTGTCATGGTCACTCTGGGCATTGCTCTGGCTGGGGACAGTGTTGCTGTTACTACCCCGCGGATTGCCGATGCGTGTGCTCGGCTGGCCATTGCTTCTGCTGGCTGCCTTTGCGCCGCGAGAGCGGATACCGCACGGCCAGGTGGAAGTCTGGCAGCTGGATGTCGGTCAGGGCTTGGCGTTCGTGCTGCGCACCCGGCAGCACACGATGCTGTATGACGCCGGGCCTGCACTGGGTGAGCATGATCTGGGCGAGCGGATCGTGTTGCCGACCTTGCGCAAGTTAGGGGTGAAAGAGCTCGACCTGATGCTGCTCAGTCACGCCGATGCCGATCATGCTGGCGGCGCCCTGGCGATCAAGCGCGGCTTGCCGGTGCATCAGGTGCGCGGTGGTGAATCAGCGCGGCTAGCCCCGGCCTTGCAGGCGCAGCCCTGTGTCAGCGGCGAGCGCTGGCAGTGGGACGGCGTGATTTTTTCGGTCTGGCAATGGCAGGGTGGCCGCGACAGCAACCAGGACTCCTGCGTACTGCTGGTCGAGGCGGGCGGCGAGCGGTTGTTGCTTGCCGGCGATCTCGATGCCGCTGGTGAGCGGGCCTGGCTCGGTGACTGGCAAGCCACCCGGCTCGACTGGCTGCAAGCGCCGCACCATGGCAGCCGTACCTCATCCGGCCAGGCGTTGCTGGCAGCCACGGCGCCGCGTGGCGTATTGATTTCCAGAGGTCGTTACAACGCATTCGGCCATCCCCATGCCGAGGTCATAGAGCGCTACCGGATAAATGGCATCGAAGCCTTCGACAGTGCCGTGCACGGCGCGCTGCGCCTGCGCCTGGGAACTTTCGGCGAGCCCCTGGGGCTGCGCAGCCAGCGGCGCTTCTGGCGTGACCCGAGTTGACGACCTTCGGCAGATGAGCGTCCAAGGGTCCTATGGTAGAGTGGCGGACTTTTTCAAGGGGATGCTAACTGTGTGGGAATTGGTCAAGTCCGGTGGTTGGATGATGCTGCCGATCATTCTGAGTTCCATCGCCGCCATGGCTATCGTCGCCGAACGTCTCTGGACCCTGCGCGCCAGCCGGGTCACCCCGCCGCACCTGCTGGGTCAGGTGTGGTTGTGGATCAAAGACAGGCAGCTGACCAGTGACAAGCTCAAGGCCCTGCGCGCCGATTCGCCGTTGGGCGAGATCCTCGCGGCCGGCCTGGCTAACTCCCGGCATGGCCGCGAGATCATGAAGGAGTGCATTGAAGAAGCCGCCGCCCGGGTAATCCACGAGCTGGAGCGCTATATCAATGCCTTGGGCACCATTGCCGCGATGGCACCATTGCTCGGTCTGCTCGGCACCGTGCTGGGCATGATCGATATCTTCAGTGCGTTCATGGGCACTGGCATGAGTACCAATGCCGCGGTGTTGGCCGGCGGTATCTCGAAAGCATTGATCACCACCGCAGCCGGCCTGATGGTCGGTATTCCGGCGGTGTTCTTCCACCGTTTCCTGCAACGCCGTATCGACGAACTGGTGGTCGGCATGGAGCAAGAGGCGATCAAGCTGGTCGAAGTGGTGCAGGGCGACCGTGACGTCGACCTGGCCGAGGGCAAGGCGTGAAATTCCGGCGCAAGGCACGGGAAACCGTGGACATCAACCTGGCGTCATTGATCGACGTAGTGTTCATCCTGTTGCTGTTTTTCGTGGTGACCACCACCTTTACCCGCGAAACCCAGCTGCGGGTCGAGCTGCCGGAGTCTGTCAGCGGTGCGCCGGCACCCGACAGCGAGCTCAAGCAACTGGAAATCACCATCAGCGCCGATGGCGTCTATTCGCTGAACAACCACCTGTTGCCCAAGAGCGATCTGGCGACGCTGACCGAGGCCCTGCAGAAAGAATCTGCCGGTGACACCAAACTGCCGTTGTCGATCAGCGCCGACGGCAAAACCCCGCACCAGGCGGTGGTCACTGCCATGGATGCGGCCGGCAAGCTCGGTTTCAGCCAGTTGCGCATGACCACGGTCGAGGCGGCCCAAGGAACACCTTGATGGCCTTTGCTGATCGCCTGCTCAATGCCTGGTACGCCGGGCATCCGGCCCTGGGACTGCTGCGCCCGCTCGAAGCGCTCTATCGCCGGGTGGTACTACGCAAGCGTGCGCGCTTCCTCAGTGGCGAGAGTCAAAGTTACCGCGCCCCGGTGCCGGTAATCGTGGTGGGCAATATCACCGTTGGCGGCACCGGCAAGACACCGATGATCCTCTGGCTGATCGAGCATTGCCGTCAGCAAGGCCTGCGCGTCGGTGTGGTCAGTCGTGGCTATGGCGCCAAGCCGCCGCAGTTGCCCTGGCGGGTACGCGCTGAACAAAGCGCGGCCGAGGCAGGGGATGAGCCACTGTTGATCGTCCAGCGCAGCGGCGTACCGCTGATGATCGATCCGGACCGTTCGCGCGCTGTGCGGGCGTTGCTGGCCAGCGAGCCACTGGACCTGATCCTGTGTGACGACGGTATGCAGCATTACCGCTTGGCCCGTGACCTGGAGCTGGTATTGATCGATGCCGCCCGGGGTTTGGGAAATCGCCGCTGTCTGCCCGCAGGTCCTCTGCGCGAGCCGGTGGAGCGTCTGCAGGAGGTGGATGCACTGCTCTACAACGGCGCCTCAGCGGACCGTGACGATGGCTATGCGTTTGCCCTCAAGCCAACCGCGCTGGTCAACCTGCGCAGTGGCGAACGTGTGGGCGTCGAGCACTTCCCGGCGGATCAGGCGGTTCATGCGGTTGCCGGTATTGGCAACCCGCAACGTTTCTTCAATACCCTGCAGGGGCTAAACTGGCGGCCTGTGCCGCACCCGTTTGCCGATCATGCCGAGTACAGCGCCCAGGCCCTGAGCTTCAGCCCAACGCTGCCGCTGGTCATGACCGAGAAAGACGCAGTCAAATGCCGTGCCTTTGCAGCGGATGACTGGTGGTACCTGGCGGTCGATGCTGTGCCTTCACCGGCCTTTGTGGCCTGGTTCGACGGCCAGCTTGAGCGATTGTTGCAGGCGCCATCGCAGCCCTGATTCTTTTCTTTTTCCGGCCACTGGCCTGAGGAATATCCATGGACACCAAATTGCTCGACATCCTGGCCTGCCCGATCACCAAAGGCCCGCTCAAACTCAGCGCCGACAAGACCGAGTTGATCAGCAAGGGCGCAGGCCTGGCCTATCCGATTCGCGACGGTATTCCGGTGATGCTCGAAAGCGAGGCCCGTACCCTGACCGATGACGAGCGTCTGGATAAATGAGCCTGACCTTCACTGTGGTGATTCCGGCACGACTGGCGTCCACGCGTCTGCCGGGCAAGCCGTTGCTGCCGATTGCCGGCAAGCCGATGATCCAGCACGTCTGGGAGCAGGCGCGCAAGAGCAGCGCCAGTCGCGTGGTGATCGCCACCGATGATGCCGGTATCTACCAGGTCTGCGAGTCCTTTGGCGCTGAAGTGCTGATGACCCGTGAAGACCATGATTCGGGCACTGACCGTCTGGCCGAAGTGGCCGCCAAGCTGAGGCTGGCCGCGGACGCCATTGTCGTCAATGTCCAGGGCGATGAGCCGCTGATTCCACCGATCATCATTGATCAGGTGGCGGCCAACCTCGCGGCGCATCCTGAAGCAGGCATTGCGACCCTGGCCGAACCGATCAGCGACGTCACCGCCGTGTTCAATCCCAATGCCGTCAAAGTGGTCAGCGACTGCAATGGTCTGGCATTGACCTTCAGCCGGGCGCCATTGCCCTGGGCGCGGGATGTGTTTGCCCAGAACCGCGATACGCTGCCAGAAGGCGTGCCTTATCGTCGGCACATCGGCATGTACGCCTACCGTGCGGGTTTCCTGCAGGACTTCGTCGCCTGGGGGCCTTGCTGGCTGGAGCGCACCGAATCGCTTGAGCAGCTGCGTGCGCTCTGGCATGGCGTGCGTATTCACGTCGCCGATGCCATCGAGGCGCCACCGGTTGGTGTCGATACCCCTGAAGACCTGGAGCGCGTACGGCGCATTCTGGAGGCCTGATGCGGGTTCTGTTTGTTTGCCTGGGCAATATCTGCCGCTCACCCACCGCTGAAGGCGTGTTGCGCCATCAGCTTCAGGCCGAAGGCCTGGGTGAGTTGATCGAAGTGGCCTCGGCGGGTACCGGTGACTGGCATGTCGGCAAGCAGCCGGACAGCCGTACCCGCCGCGCCGCGCAATTGCGCGGCTATGACCTGTCGCAGCAGCGCGCACAGCAGGTCAAGGCCGGGCACTTCAATGATTACGACCTGATCCTGGCGATGGACAAGAGCAACCTTGGCCATCTGCGGGCCATGCAGCCCGCCGGGGCAAAAGCCGAGCTGGACCTGTTCCTGCGTCGCTATGCGGGGGCGCTGGATGAAGTGCCGGATCCTTACTACGGCGGTGAGCAAGGTTTCGAACAGGTGCTTGACCTGATCGAGGCTGCCTGTCGCCAATTGGTCATCGAACTCAAGGGTCGTCTATGAGCGGTCAGTGGCAGGAGCAGGTATCGCTCAAGCCGTACAACACCTTCGGTATTGATGTCAGGGCGCGGTATTTCACCGAAGTCCACAATGATGCCGAGGTTCGACAGGCTCTCGCCGACGCCAGGCAGCATGACGTTCCGGTGCTGGTCATTGGCGGCGGCAGCAATCTGCTGTTGACCGCAGATGTGCAGGCGCTGGTGTTGCGTATGGCCAGTCGTGGCCTGCGCATTCTGGCTGATGATGGCCAGCGGGTGATTGTCGAGGCCGAGGCGGGGGAGCCCTGGCATCCGTTCGTTCAGTGGAGTCTGGCCCAGGGCCTGGCGGGCCTGGAGAATCTCAGCCTGATACCCGGTACCGTCGGTGCCGCACCGATGCAGAATATCGGTGCCTACGGAGTCGAGATCAAGGATGTCTTCGTCGGGCTGACCGCGCTGGATCGCCAGACCGGCGAGTTGCACGACTTTGATCTGGATGAATGCCAGTTTGCCTACCGCGACAGCTTGTTCAAGCAGCATCCAGGGCGTTGGCTGATTCTGCGGGTACGTTTTGCCTTGAGTCGCGTCATGCATGCGCATCTGGACTACGGGCCGGTACGTCAGCGCCTGAGCGAGCAGGGCATCAATCAGCCGACTGCGCAAAACGTCAGTGATGCAATTTGCAGTATTCGCCGGGAGAAGCTGCCAGATCCGGTAGAGCTCGGCAATGCCGGGAGCTTTTTCAAAAACCCGGTGGTCGCCGCTGTGCTGGCCGACAAGATTCGTCTGCAGTATCCGGGGTTGGTGGCTTATCCACAGGCTGACGGGCAGATGAAGCTGGCAGCGGGCTGGCTGATCGAGCAGGCGGGCTGGAAGGGGCACCGTGAAGGCGATGCCGGGGTGCACCGTTTGCAGTCGTTGGTACTGGTCAACTATGGCCAGGCCACTGGCCTGCAGCTGCATCAGTTGGCGCAGAAAATCCAGGCTGACATTCTTGAGCGCTTCGGCGTCAGGCTTGAGATGGAGCCGAATCTGTACTGATTGCTGTGGGATGGAAGTAACTGTCTTGACTTAGAGCTTGATGCCCAGACTATCGGTGGGAGCGGGCTTGCCCCGCGATTGCAGTGTGTCAGTA
>JBOICD010000085.1:0-10435 GCA_050739855.1 Pseudomonas sp. | reverse complement strand
CAGGCCGGTCCTCAGTGATCACGCCAATCGCTCCCTAGTAAAAAAATGGACATTCAACCTCATCTGCATCGTATGGAATGCACGTGGGGATTTTTTTACCTGAACCTGGAGTAACGATATGCCCTCATCAATGACTCGCTGGGCGAGTCGCTGCGTTCTTGAAATACCGGTTTACTGATTTAGTTTGTCCAAGTGAGTTTGATCCTGTAGTTGCGACCAGGCCGTTCATACGCCTGCTGCAAGGTCATTTAGCACTAACGCATTAAGTGGAGAAGTCGTCGTGGAGATCAATACAATTATTAGCCTGTTCGGGCAGAAAGAGTCCATGGGGCTTTTGCGATTGGCGGTTGTTTATGTCCATCTAATAGCCTGTTGCGTAGCCATCGGCCTGGTATTTGCCAGCGATGCTGCAATGGTCAAGGGCTTATTGAAAGGTCGTGTGTCAACGGGGCACGATAACGATCATATGGCGAGTTTGCAGAAATCTGTTGCCAGTGCGTTGATATTTTTATGGATTAGCGGAGCCGCACTAATAGGTATTGACTACCTTGAAAAAGGCATGAACTATTTTGCCAATCCGAAACTTCAAGCAAAAGTCATTATTGTCTTGTTGCTGACGTTCAACGGCATGTTGTTGCATCGCTATGTATTGCCTGCATTGCTGAAGGCCGGATCGCTACTTGATCTGCAGATCGGTGTGCGGATGTTTGCCCTGTTCTCCGGAGCACTGTCGGGCGTGTCCTGGCTGTATGCCGCCATGCTTGGTGTCGGTCGGCCACTGGCCTGGAAGTACTCGCTCAGCGAGTTGCTGATGGCGCATCCGCTGTTGATCGTGCTCGGGTTTGCGGTGATGGTGGCATTGACCCAATGGGCACGGAACCGGAGCATGGCAGTGTCGACTCAAGAGAGTCCATGGCTGCTTGCGGGGATTCATACGCGCTAAGCTGATAAAAGGTCGCATGCTGGCGAAGGCTAATTGGCAACGGGACGGGCCAGCACGCCGCAGACCATCGAAGGTGCCCCACGTACCGAATCGCGGGCCTGGCCCGCGATGACCCTTTGAGGGGAGCTAGCGTAGAGGGATTCTAGTAGCTGAACGTGTAACGCAGAATCAGGCGGTTCTCGTTGGCACTGTCGGCATAGGTGGAGCGGTTGGTGGAGTTGCGCCATTGCACTGCTAGTCCCTTCACCGGCCCGCCCTGAACCACATAGGTGATGTCGGTCATGCGCTCCCACTCCTTGCCCGACTCACCGGTGGCCCGAAGCCCTGCCGCTTGTGAAGTGTTTACCATCGTCGGGTCGACGTCTTCACCCTTGGCGTATTTGACCCCTAAAGTCAGCCCGGGAACGCCCACCGCGGCGAAGTCGAAGTCGTACCGGGCGAACCAGACGCGCTCATTGGCTGCGGTGAAGGTACTCACCAGCGACTCACCGAACAGGTAGGTATCGGTACCGTTGACGAACGCAAACGGCGTATCGCCCCAGGCCTTCTGGTAACCACCGCCGAGGGTATGGCCCTTGAGGCTGTAGGCGAGGTAACTACTCAGGGTGCGGTTGTCGACTTCACCCACGCCTTTATCACCGGTCTCGTTGGCATCGAACAGGCGCACATCAGCGATGACCGCGCCGGTCGATAAGGGCTGGTTCAATTTCATGCCGAAATAGTTGGTACGGTACAGGTCCTCAAGTTCGGCCACGTGATAGCTCAGGCTCAGCGTCGGCAATACTTTGTAGTCGAATGCCAGGTAGGCGTAGTGATCAGCCTCCACCGGCGCATAGCCGGTTGCAGTCAGTGATTGGAAATCGGTGGAGTTGCGCTGCTTGACCGCGTTTACCCGCAGCGCCGAGAAGGTCAGGGGCGCCAGGTCGTTGGAGACCAGGATGCCGCCGCGAAACACCTGCGGCAGCAGGCGACTGTTGTTGCTTGAAAGCAGGGGCATGACCGGGTTTATACCGCCGATGCGCAGCTCGCTTTTAGCCAGGCGGGCCTTGGCGGTCAGCGTCATCTTGCTGTACGCGTCCTCGACATTGCGCTCCGAGTCGTAGGCCAGCAGGCCTGAACCAGTACGATCAGGGCTGGAGTCGAGCTTTACCCCGAGCAGGCCGAGGGCATCGACACCAAAACCGACCGTCCCTTCGGTAAAGCCCGACTGCAGATTGAGGATGAAACCCTGACCCCATTCGTCGCGCTTGTTCTGGCGTGCGTCGTCGTTGCGAAAGTCGCGGTTGTAGTAGAAGTTGCGCAGCTCAAGGCTTGCCTTTGCATCCTTTACAAAGTCCGCCATTACCACCGGGGCTTGAGCGGCAACAGCGGTGGCGAGCAGCAGCTTCACAGGGTGTTTCGACATTACAGGCACCTTTTATTTTTGTTGTTGTGATCAGGGGTGAAAGGTTGCGAACGCACGGACCGGTTCCCGATCGGTCACCAAGGTGTTTTCGATACTGGCAGGGTCCGCGTAACCGAGGCTCATGCCACACACCAGCATCTGCTCAGACGCAATCCCCAATAGCGCCGAGATGAGGGTGTGGTATTTGAGGAATGAGGCTTGCGGGCAGGTGTGCAGGCCCCGGCCGCGCGCAGCGATCATCACGCTTTGCAGGAACATGCCGTAGTCGAGCAGGCTGCCCTCACCAAGGCTGCGGTCGATGGTGAACAGCAAGCCCACCGGAGCGTCGAAGAACCGGTAGTTGCGTCCGTGCTGTGCATGCATGCGCGGCTTGTCGCCCTTGTCGATCCCCAGCAACCCGTAGAGCGCCCAGCCCACTGCCCGTCGGCGGTCGAGGTAGGGCGCCTTCCATTCGTGGGGATAGTAGGCGTACGGGTCTTCATGGTTTGCAGCGGACGTGGGATCGTTGTCGATGCGGGTGATGGCGCGCGACAGACGTGCCTTCACTTCGCCGGTCAGCACATGAACATGCCAAGGCTGCATGTTCACCCCGGTGGCGCTGAAGCGTGCGACATCGAGGATGGCCTCGATGTCCTCCTGCGCCACCGGAGTGGGAAGAAATGCCCTGATACTGCGTCGCGTGGTGATTGCCCAGTCAACCGCGCGGCTCACAAGCTGCGCAGAGGCTGGCGGTTGCGATAATCGGTTCATGTTCGTTCCTGCAGGTAGCGTCTGGCGTCAAGGCATGCGTTCAGCGCGAGAGCGCGAGGGCCTTTTTCTCTTGGGTCGATTGCGCCCGGGACTGGTTGATCAGGGTGACCGCCAGGGCACCGATCAGGCCTGCCAGGCTGATGGCCATGAAGTTTTGCTGCAGCGGAAGACTCAATGAAACCAGCCAGCCAATCAGTACCGGGGCGACAATGGCGCCGATGCGACCCACGCCGGAGGCAAAGCCGACACCGGTGGAACGGATCTCGGACGGATAGAAGTCACCGGCATAGGCATAGGCCAGCAACTGCGTGCCCAGGGTCGAGGCCCCGACCAGGAACACCACCGCGAACAGCGCCGTGGTGTCGCGGGTGTAACCCAGGAGGGTGAGGGCGATGGCACCGGTGATGTAGAAGCACACCAGCACATGCTTGATGCTCAGTTTGTCACTGAGCCAGCCACCGACCATGGCCCCGGCAATCGAACCGAGGTTGAACACGATGACGAAGTTGAGCGCCGAGCCAAGGCTGAAGCCGGCCATTGCCATGAGCTTGGTGAGCCAGGAGTTGAGGGCATAGACCATGAACAGACCGGTCATGAACGCGGTCCAGATCATCACCGTGCTGAACCCGCGCCCTTGCTTGAACAGGTCGCGAACCGGGGTTTCCTGAGTGTTCTGCACGGCGACATTGCCGGTGACCACAAGCGTGTCGGCAACGGCACGACCTGGCTCGATCTTACGTACGATCTCGCGCAATTCGTCCTGGCGGCCGTTCCTGAGCAAGTAGCCAATGGATTGCGGCATGCTCTTGAGAATGAAGGGAATCAGCAGCACCGGCAGCCCGGCGACATAGAACACCCACTGCCAGCCATAGCTCTCGATCAGTTGCTTAGCGGTCAACGCCACCAGGATGCCGCCCACCGAGTAGCCGGCAAACACCAGGGTGATCAGCCGGGTGCGCAACTTGAGTGGCGAGTACTCGCCCATCTGCGCGGTGCATACCGGCAGTACGCCGCCGATACCGAGGCCGGCAATGAAGCGGGCAATGCTGAAGCTGACCGGGTCGTCGGTCAGGCCAGCCACTGCCGTGAAAATGCTGAACAGCGCCACGCAGATGGCGATCATGCGCGGGCGACCGATGCGGTCAGCCAGCGTTCCCAGGAAGATCGCGCCCAGCATCGTACCCAGCAGAGCTGAGCCTGCCATAATGCCGGCGCTGGTAGGGTCGACGTTCATATCCTGCATGATGGCTGGCAGTGCCGCGCCCACTACGGCCAGGTCATAGCCGTCGATGATCAGGATGAGCATGCACCAGAAGAGGATGCGTCCATGGAAACGATTGAATTTCGAATCCCCCGCTAACGCATAGATGTTCACCGATTGCATAGCGTGTCTCCTTCGCTGTTGTTTTTGTTTGTGAAGTGCACAGTCGTATGTCCGCAAGCTGGCCAGGGCAGGTGAGGGCCACAGCGCAACCTGCTGCGAATCCTAGGGCTGATCGTCGGTGCGGCACATGCCCGTGGGCGTCGATGTGTTTGACCGATCTGGGCACATTGGCGCGGGCAGGGGGCAAGCAAAGGAGGAGAGGGGGCAGGGGACCAGCCTGCCGATTGAGTCAGAGCCGGGACTGACGATACGCGCCCTGTTCATCGGTACTCGAACGGCGATAAGCGCCGGGGCTTACGCCGGTCCATTTCTTGAAAGCGCGGTGAAACGCGCTGGTTTCCTGAAAGCCTGCCTGGGCGGCAACCTCGCAGACAGTCAGCTCCGACTGGCCGAGAAAGTTGATGGCCATATCACGTCTGAGGTTGTCCTTGAGTCCCTGGTAACTGATTCCCTCAGCTTGCAAGCGCCGCTGCAGGGTGGAGCTGGACATGCTCAACTGATTGGCCACTTCATCCAGCGCCGGCCAGTTTTCCGGCGTATGGTTGCGCAGCCGCTGCCTGATCTGGGCACTTAAACTGGCGTCGTTGCGGTATTTGACCAACAGACTTGCCGGCGATTCTTTAAGGAAGGTGGCCAGGCTCTCGGGAGTCTGGGCCACCTTAAGGTTCAGAAAACACGCGTCAAAGCAGACCCTGGTCACTGGGGCCGCAAACTCGATGTGCTCACAGAAACGCATGCGGTAGTCGCTGTCATCATCCGGACGCGGCGAGCGGAAGCTCAGGGCCTGCAACGGAATTCTGCGGTTGCCGAGCCAGCACAGTAGCCCGTGTACCAGAATCAACCAGGTGCCATAGCTGAACAGCCTGCGCTCCACGCCATGGTCGCGGATGATGATCGACGCCGAGTCGCCGTCCAGGTGCAGTTCACCGTACAGGTCATCAAGCCCCAGGCGCAGGAAGGCCAGAATTCGGCGCAGGGCCTGTTCCAGCGATTCACAACCGATGGTTGCGTGGCACATGAGCCGAAAGCTGCCGCGGCGCAGCGGATGGCTGTCGATTGCGAAGAACTCATCGTCGAGCATGTCCGACAGGGCTACCCACAGCCGTGAGAACGCGGAGGCGCACACACGAGCATTCGCAGAGCAGAGCAGTTGCGGGTCGATACGCGCCTGCTGCAGAGGCAGGGATATGTCCAGGCCACGCTGGGTTGCGCCGTAAAGGGCTTCACGCACCAGGCTGATGGAGGTGGTTCCTTTATAGGCAGCGAGCATCTGTTCATCTCCATCCGGTGGTAGCACCCGGGAGGAAACTTAGCAGATGGTCACTCTGTGTGGAGTGCGCATTTTT
Source organism: Pseudomonas sp. (assembly GCA_050739855.1). Lineage (GTDB taxonomy): Bacteria > Pseudomonadota > Gammaproteobacteria > Pseudomonadales > Pseudomonadaceae > Aquipseudomonas. The sequence goes on along the minus strand of JBOICD010000085.1, from coordinate 4,607 downwards.
GCATATGCCAACGGCGTTTTAGGGGCAGGGTTCGGCGCCTTTTATTATAACTACACTAAATAGTTATTTAGTGTAGTTATAATCTATTGTTATCAATGGGAGGGAGGTTAGCTCATCCTTGAACGGTATCTTCCAAGCATGCGCAATATCGCTCAAGTGCGTACTAGAAAACACGTGTAATCGGTAACAACTCCAGGGGCTCACAGGCTAAGCTTGGCCTATTTTTCCTGGAGAGCACCTTGATGCAGCAGCACCTTAGCCCCTGGATGATCGAAAGCGCTTACCGTTATTTGACTGCCGCGAAGCATCTACTTCGCGTGGACAACATGATGGGCATCGCCCAGGTAAACGCAGCGCTGGGCCTTGAAATCCTGCTCAAAAGCTTCAATTCCAAACCAAGCGGCGATATTGGCCAGGTCTACGAAACACAAAAACTGAATTTCCGCCCAATTGTGAAAGCTCATAAGCAGCTGAAAGCGATGGGCAAAATTCAGCCTGAGTGCAGAAAGACGGATCGCCATGACTTACTCACTTTGTTCTACGCAATTCCTGAGGACCTTCGGCGACGGGTCGGCTTAGACCTTTATGAACAGGACATTGAGCAGTACCGGGACGTATTCACGAAATCTCGTTATCGGTATGAGCGCAAAACCAAGAGATCTACTAGCGACATTTTGGTCAGGGTCCTGGATGAGGTGATTGGCAAAACAATCGAGTGGTACTGCGAACAAGGCTGTGAAGACGCGTACATTCGGCACCTTGGAAAAACTGTGTGACTGTCAGTCAGGTCGAGGCTGTACGTGGCTCCAAATCTGTCCACCCAAGGCCCCCGAGCCTCCATAGGAAGCTTCGCATAATATCGATGACGTTATGGTAGCTATGCCGTCGTTATCGACGAATTTAGCGTCGGGAAAATGGCGAAGCCCCCGGCGCTGAATTTATCCATAACGTCCATTATGCGAGGCTCATGACTTACTTGCGTAAGGGGTGACGTAAGTAAGTGATTACGTAAGTAAGGGTAGGTTGCTGCTGGTTTTTCATTTTCGCGTCCGCGAAAATTGATCCTATAACCTTCGATTAAATGCTGTTTCTGCGCCCAGGTGGAATTGATGACAGAGCAAGAAAGCTACGCCAGTGTCTGGGACGCAATATGCGATTCACCAGGTGAAGCGACCGTCATGAAGCTCAAGTCGGAGCTGCTGATGGTTTTGCAGACTCGCGTCAAAAGCTGCTCGGGCAAGGAAGAGGCGGCTGCTTTTCTTGGCATTACCAAGCCGCGGCTAACTGAGTTAGTCCAGGGCAAAATAGATCGTTTCACCCTTGAGCAGCTCGTCCAGTTGCTTGTAGCTGCCGGCCTGGACGTAGAAATCCAGGTCAAACCTCGACTGCCCGAAGGGCATTAGGCGCCATGATTTTTCACGGTGAAAACTCGATCTTTCCGCGCCGATACCCGGCAACGCCGGCCGATCTTCAGACAAAGAAAAACCCCAGCGATCGCTAGACCACTGGGGTTCCCTTCGCGGGTCGCGTTCCCAGAATCACGCACCTGGTACTTCGCGCCCTAATTACTGCTTTTGCTCTGTTGCGTGACGCAACACGGTTTCATGATTCCGCTGATTCTTCATCCCAAGCGGTTACATATTCTTCCTTGTCAGCGATTTTCGCTGCTTGTGCGTAGTCTTCTTTGAACTCCGGATCGTCGAGCCACCCCGGTACCATTTGATCAGCGCTGTTGTTCCATCTGTGGTACATCGCGAGAAGGATTCTCTGGATGTCAGTCGCGTCCAGGGCAGTTTCTGCGGAGCTTACAAATTCGTCCTGCATCAGGGTCACAAGCATGTCTACCCGGCTTTTTTCTTGGGCCGCTTTCATCTTCTTGAACAAGGCCACGCTTGCTTCTGTCGTCTCTATTGTTTCCACCGTCTGCGAGTCCTCGTAGCGGGAAATATTGTTTCTGACCACACGCGCTTTTTTGGCTTTTTCCTTGGCTCTTTGAGCCCGTTTCGCTTGCTTCTGTGACGATGCCATGGGTTTTTCTTACCTAGAAGGTGCCGCGATTGTCGTCAAATAGTCGTGGTATTGACCATGTCATTACGTTTTATAGATCCGCTTGAACCAGGTGCGCTCACGAAAAAAACGTCTGCAGTTTTTGAAGGAAAACCACCAACCTAGAAGCGTGGTAGCTCCGCAGACGATCCATAAGACTGTGCTGTTTGTGATGGAGAGCAGGTCATGAAACAGCTTTCCTACCAAGAAGCCCGCTACGACTGAAAGCACTGTCAGCGTTATAGCGATAAAAGGAGGCGTGCCGTAGCTAATCTCTGCGTGGCAGCCTCGGCATACGCGGGCTCCCCATGGGACATTGTTCATGCAATGCGGACATGACAGATTTCTATCCGAACTCACGTTTCACTCCTTTGACCTGGTGTCGGCACTTTTTGGAATTGGTTTTGGTTGAAGCGGGTGGGGGTGCTGTTCGCTCATTGCAGATCCATTCCGGTTGGCCGTCGATGTCGACAGGCTAGTCGATCCAAGGTTTGGTGTCAGAATGTGGCACCGCCTGGCGTCAAATCTGACCACCACTGGCCCCCAAGCCTCTATAGGAAGGTTCGCATAATGTATATTATGTTAAATCAGGTGCTATGTCAGAATCATCAATGTTCGGCCGGATCGCACTCGTTACCGTAGCCTGACAGATACGCAACTCCAGATCATTCGCACGCTGATTTGCCCGGGCGGCGCGGAGAATCCGTTTCCGGAACGACTGCAGCTGCGCAATTGGCTGATGATTGAATTAATGCTGGAGACCGGCATGCGCCGAGGGGAGCTTCTCAAGCTCTATACCACCGATATCAATGACGGTTCGCAGCATGCCTTTGTCAGCATCAACGATCGTGAACATGACCCAGGCGATCCGCGCGCTGAAGAGCCTGCACTGAAAACCCACGGGCGGACGGTAGGTATCTCTGCACAGTTGTATGAGGTCTATGAGCGCTATATCCAGAGCGAGCGGCGCCCCTTACGGAACGGCAAACCGATGAAATTGCCATATCGCTATTTGTTCATCTCCGACCGAGGCCGCCCGCTGTCGATCCGCGCGCTGTCTAACGTCCTTGATCGGCTGTTTCTGACCATTGAACTGGCTCATCCGGGGTTGTTGCCTACACTTTCCGCGCATGACTTTCGCCACACCGTTATCTAGCCGAGTCGGCCAACCTCCACAATGCCCAGCGTGCCTCGGCAGCCTGGAGCCGATTTGACAGTTAAGTGAGGTTCGCCGTGTCCAAATCAGCCGATCAAGAACACGCTTCACCCTCCTCCTCTTTTCCGGCCTACGTGTTCGAGGATCCGGCTCAGGTTGCGATTCGAACCCGCACCAATGACCAACCAAGGTAGGGGGCATGCCGGGATAAGGGGGAAATTCATTCATTTGGTCTGTAAGTTACTGTTATTCAAATACTAAATTTGTGCCTTTGAGAATGTAGGCCCTGAACCGCTTCCCTCGTATTGAGGCGCTGCCGGGAAGCCGAAACAGCCCTTTCTCAGGCGTTCCCACTAGGGTTCATGCCGAGATAAGGCAAAAATAGGGCATTAGCGCTGTAACCTAAGATGAGCGCGGTCGGCGCAACAGCGAACCGGCGGCGTTGTCCTCGAAGGCCCCCGCCTCCTCGATATAGCCGTGTACAGTGCCGTCGTGCCGCCAGCCACCCTGGCGCTTGATCTCGAGAAAGTCCGCCCCAGCACGATGAGCGCTGGTCGCCAAACCTCGGCGCAAGCTATGACTGCTCATCTCCAGGTCATGGAGGAGCCCCACTTCGCGGGCGCGGCTGGTCAGAATGCTATTCACACTGCCCTCGTGCAGTGCCGCTTTACCGACCAAGCCCCAGCGACTGATACGGCGGAACAAAGGGCCCTGCTCGATCTGAGCGGCATCCAGCCAGCGCCGTAACGCCTGGGCTGGGCAGCACAGCCCGTCGCCGTACGGGATCGCCTTGCTCAGGCCTTCACCCTCCTGGTCCGTCTTGGAACGCGACAACAGGATGCGCAGCCCCTCCCGCTCCCACTGCAGATCACGTACTTCCAGCGCAGCCAGTTCGCTGCGCCGAAAGGCGCCGAAGAAACCCACCTGCAGCAGTGCACTGTCACGTTGAGCAGCGAGCTCATCGAGCGCGTCCAGGTATCTCACCATGCGTTCGAGATCTTCCAGCAGCAAGCCTTGGCTTTTTGCCGAGGACGCCCATGCACCCGCTCAATACCGCGCAAGGTTTTGCGTACCGTGGCGCCGGCGGCGGGGTCGGGAAAACCCTGATAACGGTGCCATTGCGACAGCGCGGTCAGGTGCAATGCCTGGGTCCGCGGGTTCAGACTTTCCGCGAACGACAGCAGGTAGCGAATCAGCGCGCCTTCATCGCATGGCAGCACACCACCCCAGGCCAGGAAGTGACGGATGGCCGAACGGTAGGTCCGTCGGGTGTTGTCCGAGGTGGCTGCCGCCAGGAAACGTTGATGTTGTTCGACTAACTGCTCGGGCGTGGCAAGCGTACTGGGGGTACGCGCTGGCACCGTGGAGTTGTCGAACTGTCTGCTGAGGAAGCTTTCATCGTGAT
>JBOICD010000084.1:0-10487 GCA_050739855.1 Pseudomonas sp. | reverse complement strand
AAGCCGGCCTTGCCTATTCCAGCCATATAACCACGGTCAGCGCCACCTACGCCCGGGAAATCACCACCCCGGCCTTCGGCTGCGGTCTCGACGGATTTCTCGGCAGCAAGGCGCAACAAGGTCTGCTCAGTGGCATCCCCAACGGCATCGACGAAAGCTGGGACTCGGCCAGCGACCCGCACCTGGCTCACCCCTTCAGCCTCAATGACTGGGACGGCAAGGCGGCCAACAGCCGTCAGGTGCGCGAGCTGTTCGAGCTCAAACCTTCCACTGGGCCGCTGTTTGCCGTGGTCTCCCGCCTGGTCTACCAGAAAGGCCTGGACCTGACCCTGGGGGTAGCCGACTACATCGTCAGCCAGGGTGGCCAGATCGCAATCATTGGCCGTGGCGAACCGGAAGAAGAACAGGCCATGCGCGAACTGTCCCTGCGTCACCCCGGCCAGATCGGCGTGCGCATCGGCTTCAACGAAACCGATGCCCGGCGCATGTTCGCCGGCAGCGATTTTCTGCTGATGCCGTCGCGCTATGAGCCCTGTGGCCTGAGCCAGATGTATGCGCAACGCTTCGGCTCGCTGCCGGTCGCGCGCAACACCGGCGGCCTGGCCGACACCATTGAAAACGGCGTCACCGGTTTTCTGTTCGACGAGTCCACGGTCGAAAGCTACCGCGAAGCGCTCAGCCGGGCCTTCTATGTGTACGGCAAAAAGGACCTGCTGGGCGCCATGCGCTGCCTGGCCATGACCCAGCCGTTCAACTGGTGCCAGGCAGTGGAACCCTATGCGCGGTTGTACGAGGAACTGGTCGAGCGGGCGCAGGTGACAGGTCGCTGAGCACGAGGTGGCAGATATGCCCTTGAGGTCAGATCAATTCGCGACCCACGGGACCGTGATGCTCGACAGCAACACCGTGCGCTTCGCGCTGTGGGCACCCGATGCCCACAGCGTCGAGGTCTGCCTGCAGCCGGACCTGCGCCTGCCGTTGCAGCGTGGTGCCAACGGCTGGTTCCGCGGGCGATGGCCAGCGACTGCCGGCAGTTGCTATCGCTATTGCATTGACGGCGAACTGCAGGTGGCAGACCCGGCGTCGCGCTTTCAACCCGAAGGCGTGCACGGCCCCAGCCAGGTCGTCGATCCTGCCGCCTACCCTTGGCAACACCGTCATTGGCAAGGCCGGCCCTGGCATCAAGCGGTGATCTACGAAATCCACGTCGGCCTCATGGGCGGCTATGCCCAGGTGATCGAGCAATTGCCACGGCTGGCGGCACTCGGTGTGACGGCCATCGAACTGATGCCCCTTGGCCAGTTTCCCGGTGATCGCAACTGGGGCTATGACGGCGTGCTGCCGTTCGCCCCGCAACACAGCTACGGCACACCGGAGCAACTGTGCCAGTTGATCGATCAGGCCCACGGGCATGGCCTGATGGTGCTGCTGGATGTGGTCTACAACCACTTCGGCCCGGACGGCAATGACCTCAATCATTATGCCAGCGCGTTTTTTCGCCAGGACCGGCATACCCCCTGGGGCGCCGCCATCGACTTTCGCCGCCGCCAGGTGCGCGACTTCTTTATCGAAAATGCGCTGATGTGGCTGCACGACTACCGCTTCGACGGCTTGCGCCTGGATGCGGTGCATGCCATCGACGATCCGGATTTTCTCCAGCTTTTCAGCCAGCGCATACGCCGCACCGTGCTACCCGGCAGGCAGGTCTGGCTGGTGTTTGAGAACCAACACAACCAGGCCAGCCTGCTCGAAGGCACATTCGACGGACAGTGGAACGATGACGGCCACAACGCCTTGCATGTGCTGCTGACCGGGGAAGATGAAGCCTATTATGCCGACTACAGCCAGGCGACCGTGCACAAGCTGGCCAGGTGCCTGAGCCAGGGTTTCGTCTTTCAGGGTGAGCCTGACCGCAATGGCCGTCCCCGTGGCGAACCCAGCGCACACCTGCCGCCCAGCGCCTTCGTCCTGTTCCTGCAGAACCACGATCAGGTCGGCAACCGTGCCCGGGGCGAGCGCCTGACCCGGCTCTGCCCGCCCCAGGCACTGCGCGCCGCCACCACCCTGCTGTTGCTGTCACCGATGACCCCGCTGCTGTTTATGGGCGAAGAATGGGGCAGCGAGCAGCCGTTCCTGTTCTTTACCGACCACCACGATGCCCTGGCCGATGCCGTGCGCGAAGGACGCCGGGCCGAGTTTGCCGGGTTCAAGGCCTACACTGACGCTGAGCAAAGGGCAGCAATCCCCGACCCTAACGCCCTGGCCACCTACACCGACTCGCGCCCGCACGTACCCGACGACCCGCACCTACCCTGGCAAGCGTTCTACCAACAGCTGCTGCACCTGCGCCAACAACACATCAGTGCACAGCTGCCCGGCTGCCGCGCGCTGGGCGCCGAGGTGATTGCCGACAAAGCACTGACCGCCCGCTGGCGTCTGGCCGATGGCCGCGAACTGCGCATCGACCTGAACCTCGGCGCGACCGCCGTACCTTGCAGACTGCCCGAAGCCTCGACACACCTCTACTTCTGTACAGGCGACCCTCTGGACCACAATCAACTGGGCCCTTACTCCACCCTGATCAGCCTGCTACCCCCTCATACGCCGGAGCATGCCCATGACTGACGCACTTCTGCAGCAACTGGCCGCACTGGCGGGTATCGCCGTGGACTGGATTGATACCAACGGTCGCGCGCAACGCGTCAGTGATGACGCCTTGCGCCAGATCCTGGCCGGGCTTGGTCATCCGGCCGACGATGCACAACGCATCAGCGCCAGCCTGCACGCGCTCAAGGTGGCCCATGATGCCCGGCACTTGCCGCCACTGTTTACCGTCGATGTGGAGCAGGCGCTGGACCTGTCGGCTTACTTTCCCGCAGCCAGCCCGTGTCGGGTGCAGCAGGAAGACGGCACCGAGCGACAGCTGCAACTGGACGCCCACAGTGCGCTCGCCGCTGGACTGCCGATCGGCTACCACCGGGTAGAGATTGGCGACCGGCACTTCACCCTCGCCGTCGCCCCGACACGCTGCTTCAGCTTGCAGGATGCCCTGGGCACGCCGACACCCCGCTGCTGGGGCATCAGCGCGCAACTGTACAGCCTGCGCCGTGCCGGTGATGGTGGTTTCGGCGACTGCCTGGCGCTGGAACAACTGGCCCGCAGCGCCGCCGAACGGGGTGCCGATGCACTGGCCATCAGCCCGCTGCACGCCATGTTCGCCAGCGATACCCGGCGCTACAGTCCGTATTCGCCGTCCAGCCGCCTGTGGCTCAACAGCGTCTACGCCAGCCCCGCAGCCCTGCTGGGTGAACGCGCCGTGCGTATGGCGATCGAGACCCTGGGGCTGGAGGAGCAACTCCAGCAACTCGAACAACAACCCTTGATCGACTGGCCAGCGGCTGCGTCTGCACGCTACCAACTGCTGCGCCTGCTGTTTGAAGATTTCATCGATGGCGACGATCCGCTACGGGCCGACTTCGACAGCTACCGTGAGCAGGCCGGCATTGCCCTGGAGCAACACTGCTGCTTTGAAGCACTGCAGGAACAAGCCCAGGCCCGTGGGCTAAGCCCGGACTGGCGACAATGGCCCGGCGCCTGGCATGACCCGCACAGCCCCGAGTTGCGCGCCTTTGCCGCGCAACATGCGCAGCAGATCCAGTTTCATGCCTTCTGCCAATGGTTGATCGAACGCAGCCTGCAACGTGCTCAGGACGCCGCCCGCAGCAATGGCATGGCCATCGGCCTGATCGCGGACCTGGCGGTCGGTGCCGACGGTGCCGGCAGCCAGGCCTGGAGCCGTCAGGATGAACTGCTGGCCGGGCTCAATGTCGGTGCCCCTGCCGATGCCCTCAACCGCGCGGGGCAGAACTGGGGCATCTGCGCCTTTTCACCCGAGGGCTTGCGGCGCAATGGCTATCGCGCCTTCATTGAAATGCTACGGGCCAATTTTGCCCATGCCGGCGGCTTGCGCATCGACCATGTCATGGGCCTGCAGCGTCTGTGGCTGGTCCCCCAAGGCGCGCACGCCAGCGAAGGCGCGTACCTGAACTACCCGCTGGACGACCTGTTGCGCCTGCTGTGCCTGGAGTCCGTGCGCCACCGAGCCATCGTGCTGGGCGAAGACCTCGGCACCGTGCCCGAAGGGCTACGGGGAAAACTTGCCCAACGGGCTATTCTGGGCATGCGTGTATTGCAGTTCGAGCAAGAGCACCCCGGCCACTTCAAACCCATCCTCGACTGGCCCGATAACGCCCTGGCTACCTCCAGCACCCACGACCTGCCGCCCCTGGCCGGCTGGCTGCAGGCGCGTGACATCGACTGGAACCAGCGCCTGGCGCTGATCGACGCGACCAGCGAACGGCACTGGCGCGACACCCGACAGCAGGAGCGTCAGGGTTTGCAACAGACCCTTGAGCACAATTACGCGGTGCAACCCGACACTGATAGCCTGATCGACGCCTGCGTCCGTTACCTGGGACATACCCGCGCGCCCTTGGTGTTAGTACCGCTGGAAGACCTGCTGGGCGTCGACGAACAACCCAACCTGCCCGGCACCATCGACGGCCATCCCAACTGGCGCCGACGCTTTACCCTGCCGGCCAGCGCCCTGCTGGACGATGCCGATGCCGCGAGGCGCCTGGAGCTGTTGGCCCAGGCCCGTGAGCAAGCCTGGGAGCGCGACCGTTGAACAGCTTGAATGCAACCCTGCGCCTGCAGTTTCATGCCGGCTTCACCCTCGATGACGCGCTGGCGCTGGTGCCCTACTTCGCCCGGCTGGGCATCAGCCACCTGTACGCCTCTCCGCTGCTCAGTGCGCGGCCTGGTTCGCTGCATGGCTACGACGTGATCGACCCGACCCGTGTCAACCCGGCACTCGGTGGCGAAGCGGCACTGATCAGACTGGTGGCGGCATTGCGCCTGCATGGCATGGGCCTGATCCTCGATATCGTCTCCAACCACATGGCCGTTGGCAGTGACAACCCCTGGTGGCAAGACCTGCTGGGCTGGGGCCGGCGCAGCCGCTACAGCACGTTCTTCGATATCCAGTGGCACTCCACCGATCCCTTGCTCGAAGGCCAGTTGCTGCTGCCGTTTCTCGCCAGTGACTACGGCGCCGCCTTGCAGGCCGGCGACATCCCGTTGTGCTTCCAGGCCAGCGATGGCAGCTTCCACATCCGTCACCATGAGCACCGCTTTCCCGTCTGCCCGGCCGACTACGGACAGATCCTCTGCCTGAGCGAGAACCTTGCAGTGCAAGCCCTGGGCAGACGCTTTGACGCTTTGCGCAGCGAGACTCAGGCTGCCGACAAGGCCGTCTTGCTGCAACAGGAACTGCTGGCGCTGGCCGCAAAGGTTTCGCTCGGCAGCCTGCTCGATGCCTTTGACGGGCGCACAGCGACAGGCTGCGAGCGCCTGCACCGCCTGCTCGAACAGCAGGCCTATCGCCTGGCCAGCTGGCGTACCGCCGCCGATGACATCAATTGGCGGCGCTTTTTCGACATCAACGAGCTGGCCGGCCTGCGGGTCGAGCGTAGCGAGGTGTTCGAAGCCACTCACCAGAAGATTTTCGAGCTGATCCGCACGGGCCTGGTCGATGGCCTGCGCATCGATCATATCGACGGCCTGGCCGATCCCCGTGGTTATTGCCGCAAATTGCGCCGGCGCGTCGATACCCTGTTGGCTCAGCGCCCGCTGAGCGCGGCGCTGGAACACCTGCCGATCTACGTCGAGAAGATTCTCGGCACTAACGAGCAATTGCACCGTGACTGGGGGGTGGATGGCACCACCGGCTATGAGTTCATGAACCAGGTCAGCCTGTTGCAGCACGACCCGGAGGGCGAAGACATTCTCAACGAAGCCTGGAGTGCCCTCAGTGAGCGCCCGGCGTTTGCCGAAGAAGTACGCCTGGCCCGCCAGCAGGTGCTCACCACCAGCCTGGCCGGGGATTTCGAATCGGTCGCCCAGGCGTTGTTGCAGGTCGCCCGCGACGACCTGATGAGCCGCGACCTGACCCTGGGCGCAATCCGCCGGGCGCTGCAGGCGCTGGTCGAGCATTACCCGGTGTACCGCACTTACCTGCATGCTGGCGGGCGAAGCGTCGAAGATCTGCCGTTCTTCACCCACGCCATGGCGGCTGCCCGGCAAAACCTGAGCGAAGGCGACTGGCCAGTGCTCGACGCCCTGCAGCGCTGGCTCGGCGGCCAACCCTGGCGCAACCTGCCACCCGGCCCGTCACGCAAACACCTGCGCCATGCCTGCATTCGCTTTCAGCAGCTGACCGCGCCGACGGCCGCCAAAGCCGTCGAAGACACCGCCTTCTACCGCTCGGCGTTACTGCTATCGCGCAATGACGTAGGCTTCGATGCCGAGCATTTCAGCGCACCGCCCGAAGCCTTTCACCAGGCCTGTGAACAGCGCCTGCAACAGTTCCCGCACAACCTGCTGTGTACCGCCACCCACGATCACAAGCGTGGTGAAGACAGCCGCGCGCGCCTGGCCGTGTTGAGCGAACGCAGCCGCTGGTTCGTCAGCCGGGTCGAGCACTGGCGTGAACTGGCCGCGCCGCTGCGCAGCACCCTGGCCGATGGCATGGCGCCGAGCCCGGATGATGAATGGCTGCTGTACCAGACCTTGTTGGGCAGCTGGCCCCTGGACCTGAACGAAGGTGATCCGCTGGCGCTGCAGGCCTATGCCGAGCGACTGTTGCAATGGCAACGCAAGGCGCTGCGTGAAGCCAAACTGCGCAGCAGCTGGAGCGCACCGAACGAAGCCTACGAGCACGCGTGCCAGGCCTTCATCCGTGGCCTGCTGCAAGACCCGCAAAACCAGCAACTGCGCCATTCCCTGGCCCAGGCAGCGCAATCGATCGCCTGCGCCGGGGCCCTGAACGGCCTCGCCCAATGCCTGCTGCGCATGACCGTCCCCGGGGTGCCCGACCTGTACCAGGGCAATGAGTTCTGGGACTTGAGCCTGGTCGATCCGGACAACCGTCGCGCCGTGGACTTTGCTGCCCGGCGCCAGGCGCTGGACGACAGCACCAACACGGCGCAGCTGCTCCAGGATTGGCGCAGTGGCCGGATCAAGCAGGCGCTGATCGGCCAGGTGCTGGAACGGCGCCAACACTATCCCGAACTGTTCAGCCAGGGTCGTTACCTGCCACTGCAGGTGCAGGGTAGACACGCCGCACAGGTACTGGCCTTCGCCCGGATCGGTGACGCTGCGCGAGCGATCGTGATTGTGCCGCGCCTGGCCTGTGGCTTGCTTGCTGACACCCCGGTTCCGTTGATTGCGGCGCAGCACTGGGACGACACCCGGCTGCTGTTGCCGTTTGCCTTGTCACCTGCCCATTGCTCGGGACTTTTTGCCAGCAGCGTAGTCACAGCCTCAAAGGAGCTGTTACTCAGCGCTGCACTCAAGGAGTTTCCGGTCAACCTGTTGATTGATCATGCCTAAACCCTCAGGAGCGTCGAGATGAGTATCGAAGAAAAACGTGTTCGCGAATTCGCCTACCAGATCTGGGAATCGGAAGGTAAGCCCGAAGGCCAGGAGTCCCGGCACTGGGAAATGGCACGCAAACTCGCCGAGGCCGAAGCCCTGGCGCCCAAGGCGACGCCGCGCAAAGCCAGGGTCAAACCGGCTGCACCGGCGTCACCGCCGAGCAAACCGGCTGCGGTGAAAAAACCACGGGCGAGCAAGAAGCCGCCGGTTGCATGATCCTTTTCGCGGGGCAAGCCCGCTCCCACCAGCCCTCGGTGGGAGCGGGCTTGGCCCGCGATTAACCGAACCGGTCAAGGAGCCCCATGAAAAAGCCCGCCCCTGTCGTCGAACCCTCTCGCATCCGTGAAGGTCTGCCCTTCCCGCTGGGCGCCACCTGGGACGGCCTGGGGGTCAACTTCGCGTTGTTCTCCGCCCATGCCACCAAGGTCGAGCTGTGCCTGTTCGACACCAGCGGCGAGGTTGAACTCGAACGCATCGAACTACCGGAATACACCGACGAAATCTTCCACGGTTACCTGCCCGACGCCCACCCCGGACAGATCTACGGCTACCGCGTACACGGCCCCTATGAGCCGCAGAACGGCCACCGCTTCAACCCCAACAAGCTGCTGATCGACCCTTACGCCAAACAACTGGTGGGCAGCCTGAAATGGTCCGAAGCGCTGTTCGGCTACACCATTGGCCACGCCGATGGCGACCTCAGTTTCGACGAGCGCGACAGCGCTCCGTTCGTGCCCAAGTGCAAGGTCATCGACCCGGCCTACACCTGGGGCCGCGACCAGCGTGTCGGCGTCCCCTGGGACCGCACCATCCTCTATGAAGCCCATGTGCGCGGCATCAGCATGCAGCATCCGGCGGTGCCGGAAAGTAACCGCGGCACCTTTGCCGGGCTGATGTGCGACGATTTGCTCGAGCACATAAAACAGCTGGGGGTGTCATCCATCGAGCTGTTGCCGATCCATGCCTTCGTCAACGACCAGCACTTGCTGCAAAAAGGCCTGAACAACTACTGGGGCTACAACAGCATCGCCTTCTTCGCCCCCCATCCGCGCTACCTGGCCAACGGCAAGATCGCCGAGTTCAAGGAGATGGTCGCGCACCTGCACAATGCCGGCCTGGAGGTGATTCTCGATGTGGTCTACAACCACACCGCCGAGGGCAATGAACTGGGCCCGACCCTGTCCATGCGCGGCATCGACAACGCCTCCTACTATCGGCTGAGGCCCGACGACAAGCGCTTCTACATCAACGATTCGGGCACCGGCAACACCCTGGACCTGAGCCACCCCTGCGTACTGCAGCTGGTCACCGACTCGCTGCGCTATTGGGCCGGTGAGATGCATGTGGACGGTTTTCGCTTCGACCTGGCAACCATCCTTGGCCGTTACCACGATGGCTTCGACGAGCGTCACAGCTTCCTTGTGGCCTGTCGCCAGGATCCGTTGCTCAGCCAGGTCAAGCTGATTGCCGAATCGTGGGACTGCGGCCCCGGTGGCTATCAGGTGGGCAACTTCGCCCCCGGCTGGGCCGAGTGGAACGACCGCTTCCGCGACACCGTGCGCGCCTTCTGGAAAGGCGACGAAGGCCAGCTGGCCGACTTCGCCGCGCGCATGACCGCTTCTGGCGAGTTGTTCAACCGTCGCGGGCGGCGGCCTTATGCCTCGGTCAATTTCGTCACCGCTCACGATGGCTTCACCCTGCGCGATCTGGTCTCGTACAACGACAAGCACAACGAAGACAACGACGAAAACAACGAGGACGGCAGCAACCACAATATCTCCTGGAACCACGGTGTCGAAGGGGCCACCGATGATCCCGAGATCAACGCCCTGCGCCTGCGCCAGATGCGCAACTTCTTCGCCACCTTGCTGCTGGCCCAGGGCACGCCGATGATCGTGGCCGGCGACGAGTTCAGCCGCACCCAGCACGGCAACAACAACGCCTACTGCCAGGACAGCGAAATCGGTTGGGTCAACTGGCAGCTTGATGACGAGGGCGCGGCGCTGCTCAAGTTCGTCAAACGCCTGACCAAACTGCGTCTGGCCTACCCGGTGTTGCGCCGCTCACGCTTTCTGGTCGGCGACTACAATGAGGCAATCGGGGTCAAGGACGTCACCTGGCTGGCGCCAGACGCCAGCGAGATGAGTGTCGAGCAATGGCATGACAACCAGGGCCGTTGCCTGGGCATGTTGATGGATGGTCGCGCCCAGGTCAGCGGTATCCAGCGTCCGGGGGCGGATGCCACCTTGCTACTGATCGTCAATGCCCATCACGACACGCTAGCGTTCACCCTGCCACAGGTGCCTGAGGGTCAACACTGGAACTGCCTGATCGATACCGATCGGCCACAATTGCGCAAGGGTGAACGGCATGGCTTCGACAGCCCGTTGCAGGTGCAAGGACGCTCGCTGGTACTGCTGGAGCTGCAACCCGAAGACGACAGTTGAACCGCGGGAACTGACGCCTTCAGGCTCGGTCCCATGCAGTAGGCTTGGTCACCAGGAGCAACCGTGAAACTCGAACCGGACCCCACTCTCCTTGCAAGCCCCCAAACGGCGCCGGCCGTGCGCCGGCTGCAGGTACTGACCGTCAACACCCACAAGGGTTTCACCGCCTTCAACCGCCGCTATATCCTGCCTGAACTGCGCGAGGCGGTGCGCAGCACCCAGGCCGATATCGTGTTTCTCCAGGAAGTGCTCGGCAGTCACGACCGCCACGCCGCGCGCCACGCCAGCTGGCCGCAAACCTCGCAGTACGAGTTCCTCGCCGACAGCATGTGGACCGACTTTGCCTATGGGCGCAATGCCGTGTACCCCAATGGCCACCATGGCAACGCACTGTTATCCAAGTACCCAATCATCGAGCACCGCAACCTCGACGTCTCGATCACCGGCCCCGAGCGCCGCGGCCTGCTCCATTGCGTGCTGGATGTGCCTGGCCAGCCTCACGTCCACGCCGTCTGCGTGCACCTGTCGCTACTGGAAAGCCAT
>JBOICD010000083.1:0-10490 GCA_050739855.1 Pseudomonas sp. | reverse complement strand
CTCCTACCCTGTGGGAGCGGGCTTGCCCCGCGATGCTTTTTGAGCCCCTCCCGGTTTGCGGTTAGGATAAAAGCACCTCCGCATCCAAGGCTTCGTCCATGATCATCGGCGCCCTGCTCGTCCTCACCTGGCTGGTCCTGCTGCTGCGCTACCCGGCCAAGGCCCTGCCCATTTCCCTGTCAGCGCTATTCGGCCTGGGGCTGGTGGCGCTGTGGGTGGTCTGGCAGGACAACCGCGAAGCCAGCCAGCTGGCGCGCCTGCAGTTGCGCCTGAGCTACGCCCCGAACGACTGCCCGGCCGACCGTCCCTTGCGCGTGCAGATGAACAATGGCAACGACGTGCCCCTGCTGGAGCTGCGCTGGCGGGTTGCAGCCTACGCCCCTGGCGATACCGTCAATCTTGCCGAAAACACCTATTCCGCACCGCGCTACCGCGGCCCGGGCGAACTGCAACCTGGCGCCAACTGGCAGGAGTGCCTACCGATACCGCCCCTGCGTTCAGGCTACCGGCCACAGAGCCTGGAGTTTCGCGCAGAACACCTGCAGGGCACCTTCTCGCACTGAGCACCTGGTATTTTTATCAGGTTACCCAGGACTGAAAGCTGTGTTGAATAAGCACTGATTTGACGACTTTGGGGAGCAACGACATGGTGGATACTTCAGCACCCGTCCAGGCCGAGTTCTTGGCCCTGGTCAAGCGCATAAAAGATAAAGCCGCACTGGATCGCCCGGCAGTGGTCCTGGTCTATTCAGAAGTCTGCCCGGCCTGCACTGTTGCCAAGACAGCACTCGCAGCACTGGCCGATGATGGATTTCGAGCACACGTCGATTTCTACCAGGTTCCCGGCGCAAGCTTTAAGGCATCGCAACTGGACAGCGAGGTCGATCGCGCCCCCTCCTATCTCTTGTATGACTGCCAGAGCAATCGCAGCCTGTTTACCGGAGCAAGTACCGAACTGCTGAAAAAATCCCTGGCGACCTTGCTTCCTGACGTAGTATTCGTGCCGTCTCCTCCAGCTTAAGGACAGCACCCTCATGCCCAGCGTTCTGATCACCGGTTGCTCCAGTGGCATCGGCCTGGCCCTGGCCCAGGCCTTCAACACCGCGGGTTATGAGGTCTGGGCCACGGCACGCAAGGCCGACGATGTGCAGCGCCTGGCCGAAGCGGGTTTCAATGCCCGGCAACTGGATGTCAACGATCAAGCTGCCCTGGCGCAACTGGCCGACGAGCTGGCCCAGCGTAGCCATGGCCTTGACGTGCTGATCAACAATGCCGGCTACGGCGCCATGGGCCCGCTGCTCGATGGCGGCGTCGAAGCCATGCAGCGCCAGTTTGAAACCAACGTGTTTGCCCTGGTCGGGGTCACCCGCGCGCTGTTCCCGGCGTTGCGGCGCAGCAAGGGGCTGGTGGTGAACATCGGCAGCGTCTCCGGTGTGTTGGTTACGCCCTTTGCCGGCGCGTACTGCGCCTCCAAGGCTGCCGTGCATGCCCTGAGCGATGCCTTGCGCATGGAACTTGCGCCCTTCGGCGTGCGGGTGATGGAGGTACAGCCGGGGGCGATCGCCTCACAGTTCGCCAGCAACGCCGGACGCGAAGCCGAGCAGCTGATTGCCGAGCACTCCCCGTGGTGGCCGCTGCGCGAAGGCATTCGTGCCCGTGCCCGCGCCTCTCAGGACAAGCCGACGCCCGCCAGCGATTTCGCCCAGGGCCTGCTCAAGGCCGCGCAACAACCTCAGCCGCCGGCCCTGTTGCGATTGGGCAATGGCAGCCGTGCCCTGCCGTTGCTGCAAGCCTGGTTGCCGCAGGGCTTGCTGCAACGGGTGCTGAAAAAGCGCTTTGGCCTGGACCGCGCACTCTGAATCGTGCCGGGCTGCGCCGACCTGGTATTTTTGTCAGTTTCACCCACCGCGTCAGCGTACTAAATTCAGCATCATTATCTGAATGCTGCGCTGACCCAGTGGTGGGCCATGACCTTCTCAAGCGAATTGCATATCGCCACGCCCACCCTGGGTGTTATCGATCCGCGTGGCTTGCCCATTCGCACCGTTGCCTATTGCCGAAGCGTAATCGCGCAGCCGGCCGAGCCCCGGGTCAGCCGCCAGACATTCAGCCTCGCCGGCCATCTGCTTGCCCGCTGGGACCCACGCCTGTGGGCCCAGGCCAGCCGTGCAAACCTGGTCAACGTTCATAGCCTCTCGGGTTTATCGCTGTGTTCCGACAGCGTCGACGCTGGCTGGCAACTTCGCCTGTTGGCACAGGCCGGCAATGCAGTGTGCAGCTGGGATGGACGAGGAACATCACGGCGTATTGCTTATGACGCACTGCAACGACCTGTCGCGATTGGCGAAACACCCGCCGGGGCTGTTGAGCAGATTGTCGAACGCTTCGATTACGCGCAATCCGACGCGCAAGGTGCCGCTAACAACCAGTGTGGTCAGCTGGTGCGTCGTGACGACCCGGCCGGGACCCTGCACGTAAACGCCTACGCCCTTACAGGTGAGGTAACCAGGCAAACGCGGCACTTCCTGTCATCGCTCGATTCGCCGGACTGGCCAGCCGCAATCCTGGCGCGCGACGAGCTGCTGGAAAGCGGTGAGGGCTTCAGTACACACATCGGTTACAACGCCACGGGACAAATGCTGCGCCATACTGATGCGCTGGCGAACGTGCAGCAATCCGCACACACCCTGGGCGGTCAGTTGAAAAATCTCCGGCTGCTGTGTGCCGACGCATCGCAAGTGGAAACCCTGGTCGCTGCCATCCACTACAACGCCTGGGGGCAAATCGAAAGCGAGCTTGCCGGCAACGGGGTGGTCAGCGGTGCCCGCTATGATCCTGAGAATGGGCAACTGCTGGTGCTTGAATCTGGCATTCCAGGCCATCCCGCACTGCAGGCCTTTGCCTACCGCTACGATCCGGCAGGCAACCTGTTGAGTATCGAAGACCGCACACTGTCCTCGCAGTACTTCAAAAACCAGCGCATCGACCCGGTAAACCACTATTGCTATGACAGCCTCTACCAACTGATCGAAGCCAGCGGCTGGGAAGCCAGCACTGCCGCTTATGGTCCGGCAGTGCCGCCACACCGGGCGCAACGAAGCAATTACCGCCAGCACTATCGATATGATGCCGGTGGCAACCTGATCGAACTGCGCCACCTGGGCGCGCAAAACTACACCCGGACATTCCAGGTCGCGCCGCACAGCAATCGAACCCTGCCGGCGGAGAACTCATCCATCGCACGTGACTTCGACAGCGCCTTCGATGCCAACGGCAACCTCGCTCAACTGCAACCGGGTCAGTTACTGTCATGGAACCTTCGCAACCAGCTCAGCCTGGTCAATCCGGTGTCACGGGAACAAGCGCCAGACGACAGTGAGCGCTACATCTACGACGCTAACGGCAGTCGCCTGCGCAAAGTCCGGCACAATCAGGCCAGCGGTAGCAGCTTGCTGGCTGAGGTCCGTTACCTGCCAGGACTGGAGCTGCGCAGCAACAGCGCTACCGGTGAGCGGCTGCAGGTAATCCTCTGCGCAACCGGACGTGGCAGCGTGCACATGCTGCACTGGGAGCAGGGTTTGCCAGCCGATATCGACAACAACCAATTGCGCTACAACCTGGCCGATCATCTGGGCTCCGCGACCCTGGAACTGGATGAACAGGGGAATCTGCTGAGCAAGGAAGTCTACTACCCCTACGGAGCCACCGCCTGGTGGCAAGACTCCAGCACGAGCCAGGGCCGCTACAAGGTACGGCGCTACTCGGGGAAAGAGCGCGATGCCTGCGGCCTTTATTACTACGGCCAACGCTATTACGCGCCGTTTTTACAACGCTGGATCAATCCGGATCCCGCGGGTTATGGCGATGGTTTGAACCTTTACTGCATGGTGGCAAACAGTCCGCTTAACTTTGTCGACAAACAAGGAACCCAAAAGATTCCGGTGGATATTTTCCTGCAGGACATAGTGGATCGTGCTAGCAAAAACCTCAAAACCGGTGAATTCGAAGAGCTACAGTGGAATCAACAAATTAGTCGCTTCACCTCTACAAGTCTAGTTTACACGCGAGGCATGGCGGTTCTCCGACGCGAGTCGGACTATTACCATCCCACAACAACTGCCACTGCACTATTTCGCGATGAAAACAATAAATTGCGCCTGTTTGCCAATACCTCTGAGCAGCATATGGGAATCCAGCCCGGCATGGGGCTTCCTCTATTTTCCGGTACTATCAAACAAGACAATGGTAGAATTTATTTTGACAATCACTCGGGCCATTACAAACCACAAGCCACCCCTGAAAATGTAGAAAGCTGGCTAGCTTCACTTGCGCCAGAAGCAGAAAACATAAGCTACAACCCCGTTAACATACAATCTCAGAGCACACCCAGACTAGAAAATATTAATTCACCGGAAGAATATGTTGACACCGTCAACGACTTCAAAGAAAACCATACAGGATTGATTGAGTATCTCGTAGATCAAAACCTATGGGAAGCCATAGAAGATATTTCAGACAGCGCTAAAAATCTTTACAAATTGCGCGCCAGTGGAAAAACCGAGGAACAACGCCTCGTTGAAAGCATCGCACCATACACACTTCCTCCACGATGGCAGGCTATATATAACACTCCAACTAACCAACCTGCACGAACCCGATCATTTCATATGCCGGGAATGGTAATAAGGCAAAATACGCAACTGAACGCTGGTACGCCTACTGCAGTCAGTCGCCCTGGTTTCGTGAGTAGACTATTCGGCAGTTGCGTGGGACGTCGTTGACGCGATCTGCTCAAACGACTGCCAGCCACCGCCCAGCGCCTTGTACAAACCAACCAGCGCCTGGGACACCGCCGCCGAACTTTCGACCCACTGCTCCTGGCTGGCCAGCAAGGCGCCTTGCACGCTGAGCACGTTGAGAAAGTCCACCGCACCTTCCACGTATTGTTGCTGAGCAGTCTGCAAGGCAATACGGTTCTGGCGCACCGCTTCGGCCAGCAGGTCGCGACGCAATTGACTGGCGTTGTACAAGCGCAGCACATCATCAATTTCATGCCAGGCACGCAGCACTACCTGCTGATAGTGCAAGGCGGCTTCCTGCTGCTGGGCCTCACGCAGTTCGAGCACGCCACGCAAGCGTCCACCCTCAAAGATCGGCAAGCTCAGCTGGGGCCCGATGCCGAAACGCCGCGAATCCCAACCGCCAAAATCAGACAACTGCATCGATTGAAAACCAACATTGCCCGACAAGCGAATGCTCGGGTAGAAATCGGCCTTGGCCACGCCAATGCTGGCGGTGGCTGCATGCAGTTGGGCGGAGGCCTGGAGGATGTCCGGACGGCGCTCAGCCAGCTCCGAGGGCACGCCGATAGCAAAGCGCTGTTGCGGCGTCGGCATCGCGTCCGGCGCCAGCAGTTCGGCCTGCAAGCTGCGCGGTGGTTCCGCCAGTAACAGGCTCAGGGCGTTGATCAACTGCGCCTGACGCTCCTCCAGGGTCGGCAGACGTGCTTCGATCGAGGCTACCTGAGCACTGGCCTGGGCCACATCCAGGGCGGTGGCGACACCATCGCGCAAACGCATTTGCGACAGGCGCAAGCTATGGCGCGAGACCTCAAGGTTTTCCCGGGTCACGGCCAGGGTGCTCTGCACCGCCCGCAGCTGGATGTAATTGCCGGCGGTCTCGGCCAGCAACGACAACAACACGCCACGGCGGTCGTTCTCGGCGACCTCGACCACGGCATCGGCGGCTTCGACCTGACGTCGTACCCGGCCCCACAAATCCAGCTCCCAACTGGCGGTCAGATCGCCCTGCCAGAGACTGAAGGCCGACTTGCCGCCCTTGCCGGAAGGATCACTGAGGCCTTCAGCGCTGTTGCGGGCGCGGCTGTAGCCGGCGTCGAGATCGACCGCAGGGGTTTGTTCGGAAGCGATGCTGGTACGCAACGCGCGGCTTTGCAGCAGCCGCGCACTGGCGATCTGCAAGTCGAGGTTACGCTGACTGGCGCGCTCGATCAGGGCACTGAGCTTGGCGTCATCAAAGCTCTCCCACCAGCGTTGCTCTATCGGCTCGGCCAGGGCCTGGCTCGGCGCCGGCGTTTCCTGCAACGGCGCCCAGCTTGCCGGTGCCTGGCTGGAGGGTTTGTGAAAGTCCGGGCCCAGGGTGCAGCCGGCCAGCAGGCTGAGCAGCAAGGGGCATAAGGCGAACGCAGGTTTCATCGGGCGCTGACCTCTTTGCCGGAGGTGAGCCTGGCCTCGGTATCGATCTTCGCCACCACCGACATGCCAACCCGCAGACGCTGCAGCAAGGGCTGATCGGCATCGAAGACGATCTTCACCGGAATCCGCTGCACCACCTTGGTGAAGTTGCCGGTGGCATTATCCGGCTTGACCGCCGCGAAGGTGACCCCGGTCGCCGGCGCAATACTCTCGACCCGGCCATGCAGGTACTCATCGGCGAAGGTATCGACGCGGATCTGCACCGGTTGCCCGGGCTGTACATGGGTCAGCTGGGTTTCCTGAAAGTTGCCGACTACATAAGCGTGCTCCAGCGGCACCACCGACAGCAGCCGCGCCCCCGGATTGACGTAGGCGCCGACGCGTACTGCACGCTCGCCGACCATGCCGTCGATGGGCGCGACGATACGGGTATAGGACAGATCCAGCTGAGCCCGCTCAAGGCTCGCCTGGGCATGTTTGAGACCCCCTTCGGCGCTGTCGACTTGCGCGCTGAGGATATCCACCTGCTTGCGCGCTGCGGCCAGCGCCGCCTGTGAGTTGGCCAGACGAGCACTGGCCTGATCGACCCGGCTGCGCGCCTGCTGGGCATTTTGCACGGTACCGGCGCCCTGCTCGGCCAGGCGGCTGTGGCGGGTCAGCTCATGGTTGGCGAACGCCAGCTCGGCCTGGTCGGCATTCACTGCAGCCTGGGCCTGGGCAATCAGCGAAGCCTGGCGCTCGAGGGTCGCCCGGGCATTGTGCTGCTGCGCGGTAGACACCAGCAGTTGCGCCTGTGCCGCCGCCAGGGCCGCCTGATAGTCACGGTCGTCGATCAGCGCCAGCACCTGTCCGGCCTTGACCTGCTGGTTGTCTTCAACCAGCACTTGCTTGATAAAGCCTGCCACCTTGGGCGCAATCACTGTGTAATCCGCTGACACATAGGCATCGTTGGTGGCCTGTTCGGTGTCGCTGCCCAGCAGCATCGGGCCAAAGACACCGGCCAGGCCCGCAAGCACCAAGGCGGCAACGATCAAGGCGGTTTTTCGGTGGGTCGTTGTTGTCGTCATGTCTTTCTCTCAGAACAGGAACCTAGGCCACCGCGCGCGGTGGATAGATTCGTGTAGGCACAAAAGGAATCAGCAGGATCAGCGCCGCAGCCAGCACCGCCATGCACAGGTAGAGGTCAGCCGAGGCCAGCACCAGCGCCTGCTCGTGAATACGCTTGGCCAGGCCCGGCACCTGGCTATCGGCCAGCGGCGAGTTGCCCAGGTTGTCGACCAGGGTGTTGGAATGAAAATGCCGGCGCAGCGTGGTCAGCGCCTCCAGCACCCCGGTGGCAACCACCGAGGCCAGGCCCTTGACGGTGTTGAACCAGGCCGAGGCGAACGGGCCGTCCTGCGGGGTCATGCCGCCGGTGGCGAGCATCAGCAACGGCAACACGGCCATAGGTTGACCGAAGATATGCAGCATCTGCAGCAGGTAGAAGTTGTCGCGAATCCACACGCTGGTGAGCTGGCTACCGAGCACACAGGACAACGCCAGCATGCCCAGGCCGATAGCCAGGACCCAGCGGCAGTCCACTGCGCGGATGTTGCACAGAGCCGCAGTCAACGGCAGCGCAAGTAGCTGCGGCAAGGCCACAACCAACAACAACGGCGCGGTCTGCGCGGGGCGATAAGCCTGGATCTGGGCGAGGTAGCTGGAGGGGATGAGGATCGCCGCCGTCAGCACGATCAGCACACCAAACAAAGTGACCAGCGCGTGCGTCAGGTTGCGGGTCTTGAGCATCTGCAGCTTGAAGAACGGCAACGGCTCGGACCACTCGTTGAGCAGGAACAGCACCAGCAACACCAGGCCGCCACCCAGCAACCAGCAGATCAACGGCGAGTTGAACCAGCCCATGCGATCGCCCAGGGTCAGGCCGATCACCAGTGCACAGATCGCCGGCAAACCCAGCAGCAGGCCACGCCAGTCGAACTGTTTGAAACGTTCCAGGCGCAGCGGATCCTGAGGCAGGCCCCAGGCCACGCAAGCCATGGCCAGCAATGAAGGCAGGATGATTTGCCAGAACGCCCACTGCCAACCGACATACTCGGTCCACAACCCCGCCAACGGCGTGCCCAGGTTCGGCCCGAAGGTGGCGGTCAGGGCATAACCGGCAAGGCCATAGACCTTGATCCCCGGTGGCAGGAAGCGCAATGCGACACTCATCAGCATCGGCGGCAAGGCGCCCGACGCCAACCCTTGCAGGGTACGCAGCAACATCAGGCTGGCCAGGTTCGGGGCATAGGGTTGCAACAGCCCGAGCACCGCGAAGACGCTGATGGCGCAGAGGGTAAAGCGACGCAGGGAAAAGGTCGCGGCCAGCCACGGCGAAAAGGCCATGGCCGAGACCGACGCCGCCGCGTATACGGCAATCAGCCAGGCACCTTCATCGGCACCGATAAACATGCCGCCACGGATGTCGGCCAGCGACGCCTTGGTGACCATCTCGTTGAGGCCGGCGCAGAGTACCGCCAGTAACACGCCAAGCAGCCCGACAACGATGCGAGGGGCTAGCCCGCTCCCACCGGGGCTAGCCACAGGCTTGGGCGCGACAGCTGTGGGCAGCGCAGTCAACGAACTCATTAAAGACATCTCCGGGGGTGAACAACTACCGGCAGAAGTCTATGAAGCGGCAATGATGACGGAAACTGACATATTGGCAGTTTACTAGTGCAGCAAACGCATTCCGCGTATCAAGGGCTCTCGCTGCAACACGCCTTGAGGGTCTGGCGCAACCAGCGGTGGGCCGGATCGTTGTCAAAGCGCGGGTGCCAGGCTTGCATCACCGTCACCCGCTCCATCGGCAGCGGAATGCGGAATGAACGTAACGGCAACCCCAGCTTGGTCACGCTGGAGAGGATATTGGCCGGCATCGGCAGCAGCAGGTCGGAGTCCGGCAGGGAGAACATCGCCGAGTGAAAACTCGGGGTGATCAGGGCGACGCGTCGTTGCACCTTGTAGTTGGCCAGCTCGATATCAATCGGCCCATTGGCGCGGCCACGACGCGACACGCTGATCTGCGGGTAAGCGGCAAAGCGCTCGGGGGTGATCGGCGCGTCGAAGATCGGGTGATCCTGGCGGGCCAGGCCGACATAGATGGTGTTGAACAGACTCTGCACCTTGATCTCGGGGCCCAGGTCAATGGTCGAACTGACGAGCAAATCGGTGCGCCCGTCGCGCAGCACCGAATCGTCATCGCCACCGCTTTCCGGGACGAAGCGCAACACGGTACGCGGCGCCTGTTCATGCATCATGCGCAGCAACTGCGCGCCATACAGGGCGATGAACAGGTCATTGGTGCGAATGTTGAACGCCCGGTCCAGCGTGGCCAGGTCGACTTCCTCACGGCTGCGGAACACCAGCCCGGCCTGCTCGACCAGCGCCCGCACCTGGTCATGCAAGGCCAGCGCCCGGGGTGTCGGCACCAGGCCGCGACCGGCGCGGACCAGAATCGGATCGCCAATCGCCTCGCGGATCCGCCCCAGGGTCCGGCTCATTGCTGCAGGGCTCAGGTTCATGCGCCGTGCTGCGCCGACCACACTGCCCTCATCGAGCAACGCATCGAGGGCGACCAACAGGTTCATATCCGGAATCTGCATTGCCAGGTATCCATAGGGTTAGAAAGATTGATGTTAACAGCTCGGCAGCGAGCACCGGGTTGCGCTGCACACAACTACACAGTGCATGCCAGGCCATTTATCCGCGCCAGGCCTTGGCCAACAATGCTCGGATTGATAGTGGCCCAGTGGAGCCGTGCATGCTCAGTCCCGTCTTGATCGCCATCGATGGCTCCAGCGCCTCTCACGGTCTGCTGGAGCTTGCGCAACAGTACTGTCAGCCCGGCAGCCAGCGCCTGCATGTGCTGCTGGCCATCGACGGTGCCTTTGCCTTGAGCGATGGCCCTGGGGCAATCAGCCTGTACGAGCAACAGGAGTTTCCGGCCGCCACTGACGAGCAGCGCCATGCCGTTGCTACCGTGCAACAGGCGCTGCGACGGTTGCGGGACTTGGGCTTCGAGAGCGAAGGCAAGCTGGCTCAGGAAGATCCGGTGACGGCGATTGTCAGCGAAGCCCGGCGGCTCGATTGCGCGTTGATCATCATCGGGCATCGGCACCTGAACCGCCTGGGGCGCTTGCTGGATCCGTCGATCAGCAACAAGGTCATTGATCAGGTTGCCTGTCCGGTTTTGGTGGATTCGCGGAGCGTTTGAAGAGCTTCGCGGGGCAAGCC
>JBOICD010000082.1:0-10491 GCA_050739855.1 Pseudomonas sp. | reverse complement strand
ATAAAGCGGTTGATCGGGATACCGCAGCCGAACTGTTCGCGCACCTCCAGCAGCAAGCGGGACAACAGGATGGAATGGCCACCCAGATTGAAAAAACTGTCGTCGGTAGCGATTTCCGCTTCGGACAAGCCCAGCAGCTCGCCCCACAAGGCTCGCAGACGTGTTTCGGTGGGGTTGCACGGGGTCAGGCGCTGTTGGGACTGTAGTAGCCCTCGAGGCAGCTTCAGCAGTGCCTGGCGATCGATTTTGCCGTTGGCGGTGTAGGGCATCTGCGCCAGCAGCTGGTAGAAAGCCGGACGCATATAGTCGGGCAGGTGATGTTCGGCATATTCGCGTAAGGCGACTTCATCCGGCGTGCTCCGGGGTTGGGCGGCGAAGACCAGGATTCGCCGTTGATCATCGATGACCACTGCCAGCTGGCGGAACAATCCACTGTTGCGCAGGCAATGCTCGATCTCTTCGGGCTCGACGCGAAAGCCGCGGATCTTCACCTGATTGTCGCGACGGCCACACAGCTCGATGCCATCAGCGCTCCATTTGCCGATATCACCGGTGCGGTACAGACGCCGGCTGGTGCCGTCGGCCAATGTCAGCTGCAGGAAGCGTTCGTCGCTCAAGGCGGGGTTGTTGAGGTAGCCCAGGCCGACGCCGGGGCCATCGATATACAGCTCGCCGGGCTGTTGCTCGAGGACAGGCTGCAGGTCCTGGTCCAGGATCAACACTCGGGTGTTGGCGATGGGACGACCCAGGTTGCGGGGGTTATCGCCAGCCTGGAATACCCGGGTGGTTGCCAGCACCGTGGTTTCGGTCGGCCCGTAGATGTTGTGCAACTGACACTGTCCGGCCAGTTGGGCGATCACTGCCGGCTCGCAGACATCACCACCGGTGATCAAGTGACTCAGGCCCAGAGGCTGATCGAGTGGCAGGATGCTCAACAGCGCGGGCGGCAGGAAGGCATGGCTGACCTCTTGCTGGCGGATCAGCGTCAGCAGTTGCTGCGGGTCGCGTCGCTGGTCTTCACTGGGCACCACCAGCTCGGCGCCGCAAATCAACGTCGGCAGAATATCCAGCAGCGAAGCATCGAAGCCTATGGTCGAGAATTGCAGCACCCGGCTGTGCCGGTTGAGCTGCACATGCGCGGCATACCAGGCCTGGAAGTGGCTGAGGTTGCGCTGGCTAAGCAGTACGCCCTTGGGCTGGCCGGAGGTGCCCGAGGTGTAGATCGCCGCGCAGGGGGCATCCATGGCCGGGCGCTGGAGCATCAGCGGCGGCGGGAGGCTTTGCAGGTCGGTAGGCAACTGATGCACGTTCAGCGTCGGCAGACTGGGGTCATCAGCGTCGAACTGGCCATCATGCAGCAGCGCGCTGGCGCTGGCGTCGCGCAGGATATGCCTCAGGCGTTGCGCCGGTTGGCTTGGGTCCAACGGCAGGTACACCGCGGCACAACCGAGTACGGCGAGCAGGCTGGCGTAGAGCGCTGACGACTTGCCCAGGCAGATACCAATCACGCTGGCGCGTTGCGGGTCAGCAACTGCAGGCAGCATACACAGCAGCTGTTGCTGGATAGTTGCGGCTTGCGCGTGCAGTTGCCGATAGTCGATGCGCCGGCCATCCAGGTTCAGTGCTGGCTTGTGCGCATGGCTACATAGGCTGCGCTCCAGCTGTTCGATCAGCGAGACTTCGGCCTGCTCCAACAGCGCCAGGTCCGTGGTCTGGTTGAAACGGTGAAACAACGCCAGCTGCTCCAGCCAGCCCAGGCTTTGTTCGTGGTCATACGGTCCTGAGTTGATGGTCGGGGCTTCGCGCAAATGCTCAGGGTTGCGGGCGGACCGGCTGACGTGCAGGGCGACCAACGCTTGTAGGGCGTCCATTGCTTGCACACGTAATTGCTGGCCGTTGCCCGACGGATCGACTGTCAGTGCCTGACGTTCGATCAGGCGCTGGGTGGTGGCACTGCCGGTCCAGCACAAGAGATCGAGCCGCGGCAGGTCATGACCGGGCAGTTGGCTGACACCCAGGCGCAGACTCAGTAGCGTACACGCGTGCAGGTTGCGCCAGGCTGCTGAATCAAGCGTCAGGCTGCCATCTTCGATGACCAGCCCAGGCTGTCCTGTGTGCTGCTCCAACGCCTGGGCGCTGCTGGCCTGGAAGACGCCATGGCCCTGTTGTTCTAACGCTTGGCCGACACGGGTCAGCGCCGGGCTGGCGCCGACCAACAATATCTCGAGACGTCTCATGAATCCCTCCTTGGCTCGGGCAGGTAGTGCGTCAGCGCACGCTGCACGCAAGGTGAATCGAGCATTGAACTGCTGCGCAAAAAGCGCAGGATGTTGCCCAGCAGCGGATGCTGGTGATTGATCGGGTAGGCCATGGCGAGCACCTCCTCACGCAGCGCCTGGTGTACCAAAGGGGCTACGGCCAGGTGATCGATCAGGGTGAAGTCGAAGGCTTTCTGGATCTCGTTGGTCAGGTACTGCTCGAGAAACACCGGAAGGATTTCGGCGATGCACTGGCGATCCGCCTGCTCGGCGCTTTGCCAGTAGATCCGCGTCAAGCGCGCCCAGAACATCGAATGACGCCCTTCGTCGAGCAGGTGGTCGGCCATCAGCCCTTTGACCGAGGGCTTGACCGTGTCATCGCGGGCGAAGGCGGCAACGTCGTCGGTCAGGGTGTTCTCGGCAATGCCCACACAAATCAGCTCCAGGGCGTCGCGCAGGTGGGCTGGCGCCAGGGCCAGTGCCGCCGGGATGGCGCGGCTGAGCTCGATTTCCGTGGGCAGGCTGATCGGTTCAATGCCGGTCAGGTCGATGGTCTGTCGCATGAAATCCATCGCCACCAAGGCGTGGTAGTCCTCGTCGACCACCACGCTCATCGCGTCATAGCGACAGGCGAAGGGAAAGCGGATGGCGAAGCGGTCCTTGGCGATTCGGCGGGCAGTGCGATCAACGATCTCGGTTTCGAAGATCACCACATCGTTGATGAATTTGTAGAGGCTCTGCACCAGGGCCAGGTCGCGCAGTTGCGGGCATTCACGCAAAAAACTCGCCGTCAGCACCAGCGGCTGGCGGCTGAGCGGATAGATCAGGCGCTGATCATCTTCGACCATGCGCCTGGGCCGCGTGCGGATGGTCGCCCGGTTCTCCCAGGTCTCGGCGAAGGACTGATAGTCAGAGGCGTTCATACACGGACCTCGACCTGGGGAATGCGCATCGACAGGCGCAGGCGATCCCACAGGGCAATTCGGCTTTGCACCGCAGCAATGGCCGCTTGGTAAACCTGCTGCTCACGTTGTGGATCGTGCTGGACCAGACGGGCGAGCAATTGCTCGGCGGCCGGGCCGTGGTCTTCGGCATCCACCTCGATATGCCGTTGCAGGTAGTAGCGAAAGGTCGGTGCCTGTTCGCCAGTAATGCCCCAGTCATCAAGGATGCGCTGGAACATGCCCGGGATGACGCTTTCCCGCCCGTGCAGGAACGCCGCGGCAACGCTGTGCACCGGGTCATTGAGGGCGATGTCGAGGGTGTGGCAGACAAACTGCCGGGCGGCATCGCTGGCTCCGGCCTGTTGCAATGCGCTGGCGTAGCCGATGCCTTTACGTTGCAGGCTGACGAAGCGTTCGATGGCCTGGGTGCTGGCGCCTACTTCGCGCATGGCGTCCAGATACAGCTCGAAGTGGCTGTAATGACCCTGATCGAGGCGCTCATCAGACTCTTCGCCCAGCACGATCTCATTGATCAGGCGTGCGGCTTGCGGGTCTTGCGGGGGGAGCCAGGGCAGATGAACGCAGGTCAGTTCCTGTTGCAGGCGCTTGGTCAGTGACATGAAGTCCCAGACGGCAAATACATGGGTTTCCATGAACCGTTGAAGTACCGGTAGTGAATGGATTTCGGCAAAAATCGGATGGTTGGAAAGTTGCTCTTTGTAATGCGCCAGTGTCGATTCAAACGTGGTCATAATGTTCCCTCATCCGCACTTGGTGATTGGCTGGCTGTCTATTTGCTACAGCGCTTTGTCTATGTTCCGACGAGCAAGTACCTCGATTGCAAAGTCGATAAAAATGCTTCGGGTGCTTTGCCAGAGCCCATGACGACAGGCGTTTACAGGGTGCGCAAGCAGGTTGTGGCTCGCTTGTGGCTGGCGATTGAAAAGTTAGAACAACTTTCGAGTTTGGCGCAATAAGTTTGTTGAATATATTTGCGCTGTATATTTTTTAAATATAAGTGCGTTGTATAAAACATTTCGTAAATGTTTTATTGGTATGTAAGTGCTCCTTCCGACGATTAATGGTCAGAATTAAAACTGCATGAGCGAATGCTTCGCTCGGAGCACTACTGGGGGCAGGGCTATCGGGGTATTGGTTCGGTGGGCAGCTGATCGGTATCGGTCCTTGCCCGGCGACTGGCTCCTTCTGCATGTTCTGGACGAGCAAACGGCCTGGCCCGCCTGGACGGCGATCAGCGGTCGTTGCGCGAACTAGAGTGTGCCGAAAACGCGGGCGCTGCCATGTCTGGCTGAAGGGGTAGGGGGGAAGACAGAAGGTCTGGGCAGCCATCGCATCTGGATGATGGCCGCCCGTCCGTAGCTCAGAGGCTCGGGATCACTCTACCGGTCGACTGTTCAGGTAGGCTTTTATGGTTTTCGCTGCGGTGTTCAGGTGGCGCTCAAGCACCCTGATGGCGTCATCGACCGACTTGTCGTTGGCCGCATCGACCAAGCCGTTGTGGTCGTCCTGGGTCAGTTTACCCAGGCCCATCGAGGACAAGTGAAAGCGCAGGAAGCGTTCTTCTTCGTTGAGCTCGACTTCAATCAGGTGCAACAGCTTCTTGTTGGAGGCCTTGCTGTACAGACTCATGTGAAACAGGCGGTTCAGGCGCCCGATTTCAGCATGCCGGGTTTCGTTTTCCAGTTGACTGATGTAGCTGCGGGCGAGGGCGATATCGTCAGCATCGAGCAGAGGAATCGACTGACGCAGTGCTTCGGATTCCAGCAGCACTCGCAACGCATAGGTGTCTACGGCATCTTCACCGATCAGCGGCGCGACCACGGCACCCTTGTGGGCCACTACCTGCAGCAGCGATTGTGCTTCAAGTTGGCGCAGCGCTTCACGCACCGGCATGCGGCTGACCCCGAACAACGTCGCCAGCTCCTGCTGGCGCAGGGCCCGGCCGGGTGGCAGACGGCCATCGACGATGGCGCTGCGCAACCGCTCTTCAATCACACTACGAGCCAGGTGCGGCGGCACTTGCTCGCTGCCCAGTATTTCGCTCAAAGGTTTGGATTTTTCGGTCACGCTTTACGTTGTCCTTAATGTCGAATGGCTTTGATCATTGGATCCAATCACCCTAGTTAGCGCAGGAGTCCTTGTCAAACCGCGCTACTGCGGCGGTAGTTACTATCGTGAATGAAGTTTTTCTCCAAGGGAAGTCGAGCCGACGTACTGGGTTCGGGGGCTGCCGATAGGCAGGCCGATTGATGTTGCCGTGATTGTAAGGTGCCATTGTTTTTTAATGGGCAAGGCCGCACCATCGGTGCTTTTCCACAGGTCTGCGCAGGTTTTCGCATTGGCGATACGTTGGGCTGTTCACTTGACCATGCGTCGGCTGGGCCTTGCCGTGGTGTTCGGCTGCCTGCTGTTGGGCAGCCTGCATGCCGATTGGGATTTTTCCCAGATCAGCCGGCGTGCCCAGTCGCTGTACGGGCCGCTGGGCGTGGGACAGGGCCGTATCGATGCCTGGCAGAACATGCTGGCCACCGAAAAGCAGGGCAGCGATGCCGAGCAGCTCAAACGGGTCAACCTGTTCTTCAATCGCCAGTTGCGCTACGTCGAAGACATCGATCTGTGGCGTGAGGTCGATTACTGGGCAACGCCTATACAGGCCTTGATCAAGGGGCAGGGCGATTGCGAGGACTATGCTATCGCCAAGTACTTCAGCCTGCGACGCATGGGGGTCCCGGCGGAAAAACTGCGCATCACCTACGTCAAGGCGCTGCGCCAGAACCGCGCGCACATGGTCCTGACCTACTACTCGAGCCCCAATGCCATGCCACTGGTGCTCGACAGCCTGATGGACGCGATCAAGCCCGCCAATGAGCGTGCCGACTTGTTGCCGGTCTATTCCTTCAACGGTGAAGGCCTGTGGCTGACCGGTGCTGCGGGCAATAAAAAAGTCGGCGACACCAAACGCTTGTCGCGTTGGCAGGATCTACTGAAAAAGATGCAGGCCGAAGGTTTCCCGGCCGAACCGGTTTACTAAAGGAGCACAGATGTCACTGTTCAAACAATTGCTGCTTGCCATCTGCCTGTTCCTGGTAGTCGCGTTCAGCGGCAGCTTCATGGTCAGCCTGGAAAGCTCGCGTAGCCAGTATGTCAACCAGCTGCGTTCGCACGCCCAGGATGCGGCCACGGCGCTGGCACTGTCGCTGACACCGAACATCGACGATCCGGCGATGGTCGAGCTGATGGTCAGTTCGATTTTCGACAGCGGCTATTACGCAAGTATCAAGGTCATCGACCTGGGCTCCAGCGCTGTGCTGGTCGAGCGTCACGCCGAGGCCGATGCCAATGGTGTGCCGGCCTGGTTCATTCGCCTGATCGGCCTTGAAGCCGCCGGTGGCGACGCCATCGTCAGCCGCGGCTGGCAGCAGGCAGCGCGGGTTGAGGTGGTCAGCCACCCGATGTTCGCCCTGGCCAAGCTGTGGCAGAGCGCCTTGGGCAGCCTGGGCTGGTTGCTGTTGTGCGGTGCCTTGAGCGCAGTGCTCGGTGCCCTGTTGCTGCGTCGGCAGCTCAAACCGCTGGACTACATGGTGGCGCAGTCTCACGCCATTGCCCGCCGCGAGTTCCTCAGCTTGCCCGATCTGCCGAGCACCCCTGAGCTGCGTCGGGTGGTCCAGGCCATGAACCAGATGGTCGAGAAGCTCAAGGCGCTGTTCAAGGAACAGGCCGAGCGCAGTGAAAAGCTGCGGGTCGAGTCTTATCAGGACAGCCTGACCGGCCTGGCTAACCGGCGCTATTTCGAGATGCAGCTCAACGCCCAGGTCAGCAACATCGAGGAGGCCCGGCCGGGTTACCTGTTGCTGCTGCGGGTCAAGGACCTGGCCGGGCTCAACCAGCGCCTCGGTGGTCAACGCACCGATCAATTGCTTCAGGCCGTCGGCCAGCAATTGCAGCGCACCTGCGCCAACTATCCGGAAACCAACAACCTGATCACCCGCAGCCGTGGTGGTGAATTCGCCGTGCTGGCGCCCGGCCTGGTGCACGAAGAAGCGGTGCAGCTGGCCCAGGCCCTGGAAGTGACCCTGCAGAGCCTGGCCGACACCGGCGCCACCGACGTCACGCCAGTGGCCTGCATCGGCATGGCGCCCTACAGTCCGGGTGATGCGCCTCAGGCCCTGCTGAAACTCGCAGACGAGGCCCTGGCCCGGGCCGAGAACCAGGTGGAGCCGGGCTGGGTCTGTCTGGAGCAAGGTACTGCGCCGCAGGCGGGTGATACTCACCATGCCTGGCACCAACTGCTCGATGAGGCGCTGCAGCAAGGGCGCTTTCAGCTGTTCTTCCAGCCGGTGGTGGCCAGCGATGCGCCGGAGAAGGTGTTGCACTACAAGGTCATTTCGCGGGTGCTGGATGCTCAGGGGCAGGCGATTGCCGCCGGACGTTTCCTGCCCTGGCTGGAGCGCTTCGGCTGGTCGGCGCGGCTTGATGTACTGATGCTTGAGCAGGTGCTCAAGCACATGCAGAACCACACCGAATCATTGGCCTTGAACCTGTCGGCAGCCACCCTGGCCGACCCTGGTGCATTGCAGCGGGTTTATGAGTTGCTCGGCCAGAATCCGGCGCTGGGACCGCGTCTGACGCTGGAGCTTGGCGAAGAGCAGCTGCCCGACCAAGCCGTGCTGGAACAGTTGACCCGGCGCTTGCGTGCGCTTGGTTTCAGCCTGAGCCTGCAACGCTTTGGCGGACGCTTCAGCATGATCGGCAACCTGGCTCACCTGGGGCTGGCGTACCTGAAGATCGACGGCAGCTACATTCGCGCGATCGACCAGGAGCGCCACAAGCGCCTGTTCATCGAGGCGATCCAGCGCGCAGCACACAGCATCGACCTGCCGCTGATTGCCGAGCGGGTCGAAACCGAAGGTGAGCTGAAAGTATTGCGCGATATGGGGATTCAGGGCGTTCAGGGACGTCTTGTGGGCGAGCCGGCACCCTGGCGTTGAGGCAAGCAGTTGCAGGCCAGCAGCGGGCCTGCGCTACTCAGATCAGGCCGCCGTTCTCTTCGCTGTCATCGATCAGGTTGGTCAACCCGCCCAGCACCTGGCGGGCATTTGAGCGGCTTAGCAGCTTGGCCTGAGCACCGGCCGGCAGGTCAGTGATGCTGATCACGCCTTTAGTGGTCAGTACTTCAATCAAGTCTTCAAGCACCCGGATCATGTCCAGGTCGCTTTGCTTGAGTTGCTTGAGGCTGTTCTCGACCACGTCGTCGGCGAACCAATCCTGGACCTCGGCATGGTCGGCCGGCAACATCTCCGTGTACTCGGCGTAGGGTGCGGCCTCTACCCGGACCAGCTGGCCTTGTGCATCGCGTTGCACGTAGAACATGGGGTATCCCTCTGAATGTGAGTCCATAACCGCAGTCAGCAGCATAGGCCAAGCGCACCGGGCTGTGGGCCCGGTGAGCGAGTATGCCGCGTGAATCCGCTACAGGCCAAGCCTATCGACCGTGGCAGCCAGCGTCGGGCTGCCGCGGTCGATGGCTATCAGCTGTTGGAATGGTCGATCTTGATGGTCGGGTCGGCACCGGTCACCAGCGAGTTGATCGTGGTATTGGACCAGTTGACGCCTTCCAGCTTGATCGTCACATCGGCGTTGGCCAGGCCACCGTCGGTGTTGAGCTTGCCTTCGGAGCTGACCTGCAGGGTCGACTCACTGTTGACCGTGGTGATCTTCAGGAAGTTGTCGATGGTGCTGGCCGTTTCGCCCTGGAGCAGGTCGCTCAGGTCCAACTTGTCATTGCCGTTGCCAAAGTCCTTGACCACATCAGCCGCAGGTACTTTCGTTGTTCCCTGGTCACCCTGGACCCACAGGAACACATCGTCAGCATCACCACCAAGCAAGGAGTCGTTGCCCTTGCCGCCGACCAGCACATCGTTGCCCTTGCCTGCATACAAGGTGTCATTGCCAGTGCCGGCCAGCAAGGTGTCGTTGCCGTCGGTGCCAGTCAATATATTGCCTGCTTGGTAGCTCAGATGGATATCTGCGGAGTCACTGTTTCCATTTCCATTCAAGGTATAGGAGTCGTTGACATCTGGCATAGCATTTTGTGCGACACCACTGTAATCAATATTCAGTGTTAAATCATATTCTTTGTTATTTTCAGTGCTGGTGTTTTTCAGATAAATCTGATAATTACCATCAGATTCCGCCTTGAAACTCCTGCCGTCAATAATGCCATTCATGCCGCTCGTCGTATTATCGGACCCCATCCGATAATACATGGAAATATTCTCTTCGCCATGACTTAGGGTGACTATCTCCCCCTTCTTCAATGTAACGGTAATCCAATCTTCGTCACGGATACTGTGGTCACTTGATTTTCTCAAGAATCCGTCAACTATAATGTGCGCCGAATTGTTTTCTGCAACATTAATGAAGTCTGAGCGTGAAATTCTCAGACTGGAATTGTTATTGCCAGTAAAAGGCTTGTGGGTAGCAGTACCCATGAACTCACTGCCTACAGCAGTCCATCCTGTGGCAATGGTTTTATCTACTGTTTCTCCAGTCCCGCCCAAGATGTCATTGGCTTTCAAAACCGCAGAGTCCACCTTGATTTCCGAGCTGGCGATATTAGTGACGATATTGTCATCCACTGCCTCCAGCCTGGTCCTGTCCACGGTTAGTGTCAGGTCAGAGGGAAGGTCAACACTTTCAAAATTGCCATCTACCGAAATAACCTTCGCGGTGAGATCGGTGGAACCATCCGTGGTCACTGAAACTGTGCCGCGGCCATTGATATCCAGCGTCACGTCATAAATTTTCCCACCAATCTCCACTTTGGCGACTGGAAAGGTATTAATGAAATCGTATTTGCTGGCATCTGGTGGGTTGGATGTATTAATTTCAAACATTACATCGGTTTTACCCGAGATGCTGCCGATACCGGCATCCACTACTTCCTTGTATTTAATGGAGTGAATCAGGTAGTCGTCATCCCTGCCAACTGCTGAGAATTCTGCCTTTACAAATGTCAAGCCGCTGCCAGGTTCAAAGGTATAGGCCAAGTCGACTTTATCAGAACCACCGGGTGCCTTTGCTGTCTTGGTGACTTTGCCATTGGCATCGTAATAAGTAACCAATGCCTGGGTATTCGATCCACCTCCCGAGACAATCGCATACCCCACAGATACACCCTTGGCATCGAAGAATTCCACCTTCGCGCTTTCGGAGTTGGCTCTCCAGGCGAACTGAACATCGAAGGTTTTCACTTCGTTGTTAAATAC
>JBOICD010000081.1:0-10592 GCA_050739855.1 Pseudomonas sp. | reverse complement strand
GCTTGCGTGCGACGAATTGCGCTCC
This sequence comes from Pseudomonas sp., assembly GCA_050739855.1. Taxonomy (GTDB): domain Bacteria; phylum Pseudomonadota; class Gammaproteobacteria; order Pseudomonadales; family Pseudomonadaceae; genus Aquipseudomonas. The sequence continues at coordinate 10,567 of JBOICD010000081.1, read as the reverse complement.
GGCGCTGGCTTCCATCACCACGGTACAGGCCGGCTGGTTGCCGAAGAACTGCATCATCTGCGCTCGCGACAGCTTCTTGCGAAATACCTCCCGGCCCGACTTGTCTTGGCCGTGCACGTGGAAACTGTGTTTACCGAGATCGATACCGACCAGCGCTGACTCGCTCATGATGATGGCCTCCGAATATAAAACACCCTGCGAAAGCGTAGCCCTCGCAGGGTGTGGGGGTGACCATCTCATTAGTCTATCTCTACCCCAAGCCCGTCGACTTTCGAAAATCCATTGATGGCCTGGCCGCACTCGTCGAGCTGGATATCAAAGTCGCGGTATTCGACCCCGTGCTTTTCGTTTTCCTCAACAAGCCGCGCAACCGCGTGAAGATTTTGTATTGGGAGCGCAACGGCTTCTGCCTCTGGCTCAAGCGCCTCGAATCCGAACGCTTCAAAACATCGCCCGATGCCACTGGCGAGGCGATTGTTCTGACCGTTCAGGAACTGAACTGGCTACTGGATGGTTTCGATCTCTGGCGCAACCGCCCTCATCAGGTTTTGACACCGCGATTCGTGGCCTGATTCGGTATAATCCAAGGCATGATTTCCATGCCCGAAAACCTCCCCGATGATCCTGAATTGCTCAAGCAGATGCTTGCGAAGATGCAGTCCAGAGTCGGTTTTCTCGAAGAGGAAAACGCACTGCTGCGTCAGCGCCTGTTCGGACGTAAGTCCGAGCGAACGGCTGATCCGGCAACGCCACAGTTGGCCCTGTTCAATGAGGCGGAAAGCGTCGTAGAGCCCATCGATGAAGCCGCTGAAGAGGAAGTTGTTGCGCCGACCCAGCGGCGTGGCAAGCGCAAACCGCTGCCGGCCGATCTCCCTCGCATCGAAGTCATCCACGAACTGTCCGAGCATGAACTGACCTGTGTCTGTGGCTGCCGCAAACACGCCATCGGCGAGGAGGTCAGCGAGCAGCTTGAAATCGTGCCGATGCAAATCCGCGTGATCAAACACCTTCGTAAGGTCTACGGTTGCCGTGCCTGTGAAACGGCACCAGTCACTGCGGGCAAGCCCGCTCAGATAATTGAAAAAAGCATGGCTAGCCCAAGCGTGCTGGCGATGCTGCTGACCACCAAGTACGTGGACGGTTTGCCGCTTCACCGTTTCGAAAAAGTACTGGGCCGCCATGGCATCGATATCCCGCGCCAGACCTTGGCCCGCTGGGTTATCCAGTGCGGCGAACACTTGCAGCCACTGCTGAATTTAATGCGCGACCAGTTGCTGGAAAGCCGCATCATCCACTGCGATGAAGCCCGGGTGCAGGTGTTGAAAGAGCCTGATCGGGAGCCAAGCAACCAGTCCTGGATGTGGGTGCAAACCGGTGGCCCACCCGACAAACCAGTGATCCTTTTCGACTACTCAACCAGCCGGGCGCAGGAGGTGCCGACGCGCCTGCTTGATGGCTATCGCGGCTACGTGATGACCGATGATTACGCCGGTTACAACGCGCTGGGCGCGCAGGACGGAGTTGAACATCTAAGTTGCTAGGCGCATGCACGGCGCAAATTCGTCGAAGCGCAAAAAGTGCAACCCAAAGGCAAGACGGGCCGTGCCGACATCGCGCTGAACCTGATCAACCAGCTTTATGGCATAGAGCGCGACCTAAAGGCCGACAACGACGGCGAGCGTAAAGCTGGTCGTCACGAGCACAGCCTGCCGGTGTTGGCCCAGCTGAAAAGCTGGATGGAAAAGACGCAGCCACAGGTGACAGCTCAAAACGCCCTAGGCAAAGCCATCAGCTACCTGGCGAGCAACTGGAACAAACTTGAGCGTTACGTCGAGGAAGGCTACTTGCCAATCGACAATAACCCTGCCGAAAGAGCCATCAGGCCCTTCGTGATCGGAAGAAAGAACTGGTTGTTCAGCGACACGCCCAAAGGTGCGACGGCTAGTGCCCAACTTTACAGCCTGGTCGAGACCGCCAAAGCCAACGGCCAGGAGCCCTATGCATGGCTGCGCCACGCACTTGAGCGCCTGCCGACGGCTTCTTCGGTTGAGGATTACGAAGCTTTACTGCCCTGGAACTGCTCGCCGGTATCGCGTAGTTAAACGCGCTATCCATCTTGATGGCTGGTGGGGTTTACGGTGAGCTTAAAGAATACGAGCGGAGCAACGATCATGGAATACGACGATAAACTGATTGAAGAAGCCGTGCTGGCCCTGTTGGCAACCTTCAGTTTTGATAACGGCAATGCTTGGAAAGGGTTCGACTTCGAGACCATGAACCGATTGCATGAACATGGTTTCATCAGTAATCCGGTGAACAAGAACAAATCGATTTGGTTGACGGCTGAAGGGCTGGAGCGAGGTCGGCAGATAGCCGACCGGTTGTTTGGGGTAAGAACTCAAGTGAAGCATGTATCCGACTCGGATACCTGACTTCATACCACGGCCATACGGTAGGTGGGGTTTATGGATCGCATACGCTGCAGCTGGCATCGGTTGATGCCAGCTGCAGTGTGAATCAATGCCTGGTCGTGTTCGGCGCCCAAGGCGAGCGCTGTTTTTCGGCCGGAGGCGGATCAAACAGGTCATTCTCATCAAAGGCAACCGTACTCCACACCCAGTACCACATCTCCCGGCGTAACGGCTTCAGTTCCGGCGGATTGCCCTGGAGCATTTTCTTCGCCAGCACGGTTTCAGTGGGGCGACCTGCAGCATCATAGAACTGCTGATCGTGATAGGCGTGCTGGCGCATGGAGCGATCATTGATGTAACGCGGCTGGTCGGCGAAGTACGGCCGGTACACCCGGACTTTTTCGCCTTTGTTGTTGTACTCGACCGGCTCGCTGACCCGCCAGCGGCGCGGTACCTCGGCCTCCTGCGGCGTACCGTCGTCCTGGAGCACCAGCTCGCCGTTTTCATCGACCAGCCAGGACTTGCCGGGTTCGACTTCCTGCTTGGTTTGCAGGGTGCGGCCGAAGCCGTCCAGGCAGGTGATGCTCACCCGTACTTGCATTTCTTCGTCGCCGGGGTAACGGTCCGCCAACAGGCCGACGGCGTACACCGGTTCACACTGTGCCGCGTCGATCTGTTGCTTGAGGATTTGCTCGTTCGCGTCAGGGGTTTGCAGGCCTTCAAGGTGCTGTCGGGCCCGGTTGCAGAGGTGCCCGCTGGGCAATACAAAGCCTTCGGCCCTGGCCCAGACCAACCACCCGGAAGAGGGGGGAGAGGTCCGGGAGATTCGCCCCATCCAGCTGAAGGTGTCCCAGAAGCCGGCGCTGGCGAATCGTCCAATGGCTAATTTCGGATCGTTTATGGCAATGGCGGGATCGCGGTCTGGTGGTGGTACATAGGTCGTCAATGGATCGAATCCCACGGGCAGGCCCATCTCTGTCCCGTAGAAGCTGGTCACCAGCGGTTCACCGAAGGCGCTGTAGCGGGCTTCCTGAATATTGGCGTTGGCATCCTCGATGGCTGCCGGCAGGAATGTCCGATAGTCGATGTCGAGACTGCGGGTGGTACAACCGTCGGGCAATGTAACGGCGGTGCTCAGGCACCAGTAGGCGTCGTAACCGACCTTGGTAATGCCATGGTGTCGGGTTTCCTGGAACGTTTTGACGTTATAAAAGCCGTCCGGCCCATGGTAAACAGGAAAGCCCCGGTGCACGGACCACAAATAGTCTTTTGCATCTTCGGAGTTTGGGTTGCCGTGCGTTTCTACTTCGGGCAGGAACGACTCCATGATGTGGTAACCAACCTCGGGCGACTCAAGCTTTTCTTTCAAGGTACAAGGGTTGCCATCTTTGTCCGTCAGCTTGTCCTTGACCTTGTCGTAAGCGCCGAGTGCAACGTCATCCAGCTCTGCCGTTTCCACATACGCGGCTAAGCCTTCGAAGGTTGCTTTACCTGGCGCCAGCGTTTGGCTGCTGACGGGGTCCATGTAGCGCTGCAGAGACAAACCGGTCAGCACCGATTGCTTCGCCCACGCGCCCTCGTCCTTGCTCTGTTCAAGGAAGTATTCATGGTTGATCGTCTCGGGGTTAAGCTCAGCCTTATCCAGCATCAGCGCGTTGCTGCGCTGTTGATAAGGCAGGCCCAGGCGCCAGGCTTCCTGCTCCGGTAAATAAATAGAACGCGCCTTGGTCTGCGTCAGGTACCACGCCTGCTGAGCGTCGTCATGGGCGTCCTTCCACCAGGCCTGGTGATACTCGTCAGTGAAGGGCGGCGCATCGGTGACGGTTTTGCGCCGGGCGTAGTGCACGGTCATGGCATGGGTGACGCTGCCATATTCGTCCCACTCCAGGTTGAGGCTGTGCTGGCATAACGGGTCATCACTGATGTGCGGTTCGTACTGGTAGCTGATCGCTTCCAGATCCAGGGGCTGCAGCACTGCGTAAGGCTGATGCTCGCCCTTGGTACGCAGTACGCGTACCAGATAGCGGCTCTCGTTGACCGCATAGGGCACGGCAGTAGCGGGGGCGTCGTCCGCGGCGAAAACTTCCGAGCGCATTACCCTGCCACTCAGGGCTCTGGCTACTTCGCGGGCGGTGTCTTCGTCGGGGGCGGAGAGTGGTGACGCGGCCCGATCGTTGAAGTGGTAATTGTGCAATACGGTGGATTTCAACGGGATGGCCAACGGATCGCGTGCGTAGTAACCGCTGCGCGACGCATCGATGGATTTTCCCGTGTGGAACCAGGTTTTGCTCAGGATCGGTGCGGTGAAGCCCGCTGTCGAACGTTCGGCAGGCGTAGCTTCGGAGTCGCTCTGCAGCAACAGCCCAAAGCCCCGGAACTCGCGTTCGAAGCGGTCGTAGTAACCGCCGCGGTACTTGAAACCCTGGGTCAGGCGGTTGCCGGTGATTTCATCGATCTGGGTTTGCTGGCTCACCAGGTGCATGGCAAAAGGCAGTTCAGAAACGGGATGTTCTACCCCGGCGTCGATCTGCTCCTGCTTTTCGTCCAGCCATTCCTGGGCCGAACTGCGGTAGGTGACATGACTGGTGGCGCCCATGTTATTGCAGGTGGCGTTCACCAGGTAAGGTTTGGCCTGGACGAAATCGTAGCGCCAGTGCCGGGGTTCCATATGCGGTACGGTCAGAATCAGGCTGGAGCAACCCAGCCCTTGCAGGTCGGCGGTGCTGACCTGGCAGAGTGGGTCGTAGCGCACGCCCTCGGGCCAGGGCAGCTCGATGGGGGACAGGTCGTAGCCGTTACCGGAATGGTTCATGAACACCTGTATGCAATCGGGCGTCAGGTAGATCAGGTCGGCTGCGCCGGAGCCGGAGCCGTCAAGATCGGCCAGTAACACCTGTGCAGAATTGAACTCGGCATACTTGAACGGCAAGGCACACAGCACGAAACCCTTGCCGAAGCGCCCATGGCCCAGGTTCGGCCAGCATTTGACCTCATTGTGGCGGATGCGCAGCAAATGCGGCTGTCCACTACCGATGACGTCTGCGAAGGCCACCAGTTCGCTCGTCGAGTTGCTCAGCAGCGGCAGGTCATCGTCGCTCTGCTGACGAGGCACATCAATGCCCCTGGCGAACCCTGCCTCGCGGCGGTTGCCGTACAAACGCACGCTGCGGGAGCCGATCAATGCCATGTCGCTGAGGCCGTCCCCCACCAGATCGGTCATACGGGACAGAGGGTGGAAGAATTCGCTGGGAAAGGCATCGAACGGCACGAAGCTCGACCAGGTGCGGTCTGGATTGAGGGTAAAGAAACCGCACATCCCGGGCTGGGCCACCAGCCAGTCCAGTTTACCGTCGCCCGTGATGTCCGTGAGGGTCTGCTGAACGGGTTTGCGGCTGTCGGCAAGCGGAATACGCGGCAACGCTTGCCAGTCACCGTAGCTCACCTCATTGCCGGCGGTTTTGCCACGCAACGGCTCGCGGTAGTACCAGCCCTTGTCATAGCGGCACAACACCCCCGGCACGCCTTCACCGTACAGGTCCACCAGTTGGTAGCGCTGGCCGTCGTTGAGCCCAGGCATATCAGGAAACTCTACCCAGCCCTGATGCTGCGCACTGAGCTCGAAAGCGTTGTAACTGAATTCCATCGGCGGTCGGTTCTCGACCTGCCCCAGGCTGTCATAAGCCTGAACATGGGCGGCGGTCACGTGGTTGAAGCCCAACGGGCTTGGCCGGTGCTCCAGCAACAGGCGTTGTACCAGCACCGGTGCTGCCCCCAGTTCCTCGGGGAAGTGATGGAACATCAGCACCTGCCGACACAGGCGCCGGGTGCCCAGTTCAAAGCCGTAGGCATAGTTCCAGAACGGATCGCTACGTTCGGACCATGGCTGCTGCTCCTCGAAGGTTGGTACCTGCTCAAGGTCGGCGCTGCGTTCGCCATAGTCGAACACCAGATGAAAGTGCCAGTGCTGGTTTTTCCAGCTGTCGGCACTCCAGGCATACAGATGCGGATAGGCTGTTTCATTGCCGTAGCACACCCGTTCTAGATAGCGCTGGGCACGGTAATCGCGGTTCTGTGGCGGGGCAGGGAGGTCTTGTTCAGGCTTGTACTCGTAGACGATATGTTCGCCGCGGGTGTTCAGGCTTTCTTCGATCATCCACACGCCGACATGCGTTGCGTCGTTCGGGTCGGCGCGGCGTGCGTTTTTGTTTTTGCCATAGAGATGCAAGCTGCCATCGGCACCGTGGATCAGCCAGAACCCCACTGGGTCGGCCGCACTCGACCAATGTTCGATCAAATCGAAGCCACCCTCGACCCTGGGCCAGTAACGCACGACGATGTATTGGCCATCCAGCTGCACGCCGTTGTAGGCGCTAGCGAGCCTGGAGATCGGCTTGCCATCGTTTTCAGTGCGCTCCGCCATCCACACATCGCCGCTGGGGCCAACCACCAGATCATTGCCGTCGTAAGTGGGTACGCCTTTGGTTGTGCGCAGGGTGATGGCATTGGTCGTCATCCCCCAGCCGATCCCGAACGGGCTGTTGCCGACGTCGCTGCTGTAGCCCAACCCCAACGCCGGGGCGAAGCCGCGTCCGGGGGATATGGGCAACGGCAGTTCCAGCGAAGCGGCACCGGTGGTACCCACGCCGCCAAAGCCCTTGCCGATGCTTTGAATAGCGCCGCCAGCTTTGGGCAACGCAGGCGGATTGACGCTCAGTTGTGATTGATCGTTCATGTCAGTCCCTTGCGTTGAAGATCTTCGCTCAGCCTTCGTGCGCTCTGTATACGGCTGGCCGTTCTGCTTCGACCTACGCTCACATGAATCCGAAGTTTTTTCACCTGGCAGAAATACCAGGTGCTGCAGCGCGACCACATGGTGGGAGTGGGCTTGCCCCACGATTTTTTCAGGCAGCGATCGGCCTCGGCTTGCGCCGCGCGTTACGTGCAACAACCCGGCTACAAGCTGACAGTTGTCGATCAAGCCCTCCACGGAGGGCTTTCTCATGCGCCAATCAGAAAGTGGACTGCTAGCCCACGCACGGCGCTATTCTGAATCTGTAGCCCCTTCGGACATTTATCATGCGCAGGATGATGCTGTTACTCGCAGCCAGTGTTGTTGCGGGTTGTCAGGCCCCGATGCCAGCGGCTAATCCCCTGATGGCATGGGTCGATTTCTCTACGCCATTCCCCAACGACAGATTGCTGTTGGCCGAGCGTCTGGATAAACAGCGCCTGAGCGACGGGCGCTTTTTCGAAGTCAGCCCCGGCAGCCATGAGCTGATCGTGCGCTTCGACTACGAAGTAACCGGTGGCGGGGGCATGGGCATGATGGGTGGCCCCTCCGTACGCGTATGCTACCTGACCATCAATTACGAGCATTTCGAAGCTGGCCAACGTTACGTTCTCGAGGGCCGCTCGATGGCCTTGACCCCTGAGGCACGGTTGTACAACGCCAAGCGTGAGATCGTCGCAGAAGCCAGCGATTTCTATTGCCTTATGTGAGGTGACTCAGCGGTCGTTTGGACGGTGGGGCCGGTGGGCGCCAAAACTCAGCTCACAGACAACGCATCGACCCGCCCACGGAACGCGTAGCACCGTAGGCGGCGTCAAGGCGCTCCGGCTTACCCGGCTTGCTGCTGGACGATCACCGTCTGCGCCGGCATCGGGGCCGGGAAGCCGGCTTCGCCGAGGGCATCCTTGATGGTGCGGTTGGTGTCGAAATAGACCTGCCAATAGTGCTCGTTGTGGCAGTACGGGCGCACCGCCAGCACCGGGCCGACCAGGTTGAACTCTAGAATCTCCACATCCACCGCAGGCTCGGCGAGCACATTGGGCAGTGCTGCGATGTGCTGCTTGAGCAACGCCGCAGCCGCTTTCCAGTCGGTCGCGCCAGACAACTGCGCCTGCAGCTCGACACGGCGGTACGGGTTATGGGTGAAGTTCTGGATGTTGTCGCTGAAGATCTTGTTGTTGCCGACCAGGGTCTGCACGTTGTCCGGGGTGTTGATCGCGGTAGCGAACAGGCCGATTTCGGTGACCGTACCGATCACGCCGCCGGCGCTGATGAAGTCACCGACCTTGAACGGACGCAGGACGATAATAAAGGCGCCGGCGGCAAGGTTGGCCAACAGCCCCGACCAGGCCATGCCGATGGCCAGACCGACCGCGGCGAGCAGCGCGGCGAAGGTGGTGGTCTGCATGCCGAGGTAACCGAGGATGCCGATCACCAGGATGATGTTCAGCGTCACGGTGATGACTGAGCCGACATAGCGCAGCACGGTCGGGTCGAGCTTTTGCTTGGTCAGGGCCCGTTGCACCATGCCGACGGCAAAGCCGATCAACCAGCGTCCGATGATCCAGAAGGCGATGGCGGAGAGAATCTTGACCGCGAAAGCGGCCCCGTACTGTTGTACCAGCGCGATTAGCGCGTTGAATTTCGCGGTGGTCACGTTAACGATGGTTTCGTCCATGGCTGGGGCTCGAAAAGGAGGGATTGGCCTCAAAACGCTAGCACAAGCTGTGTGCCACGCCAGCTAATGGGTATGTGAATGGATGGTCAGGGCACCCGGTACCTTGGTGCGCTCGAGTCCCCCATGTTCCAGCCAGCGGAGGGTCTGCTCATAGGCACGCTGCAGCAAAGACTCGGTCTGTTCAAAGTTGAACACCGAGACATCCACAGGGCACAAGGGCGGGACGATGTGCAGGCTGGTGAGCGTGCGGAAGTGTTCGATGTCGCTCACCAGTTGGCGCATGCTCATCAGATTGACGGTGTGCAGGGCCAAGGCGACCAGGCCTCGGGGCGGTTGTGTCAGGGCGCAGCTCACGCCGGTGGGGATTACCACGACGTTGCTGGCGCCCAAGGCTACTGCAGTCGAGATAGGGGTATTGCTTGCCACGCCGCCGTCAACCAGGAACTGATCGGCGATTTGTACGCAGGGGAACACCAACGGGATGGCAGCACTGGCCAGTAACGCCTGCTCGAGTTCGCCACTGGACAGAACGGTCTCGGCACCACTGAGCAGGTCGGTGGTGACGATGTGCAGGGGCAGCGCCGCCTCCTCAATGCGATGGATGGGCAGTGCCTGACCTAGCAATCGGTTCAAGGCCGCCGGTTGCAACAGAAAGCTGCGCCGTTTGATCAGTCCTTTACAGGTATCGAGCCAAGAGAGGGGGAAGATGTCGGTTTTACTCAGCCCGCGCCAGAAACCAGCGAGCGCTTCGACACCGTCGGAATCGGGCCTCGCGGCAAAGTAGGCACCGTTGATAGCACCTACCGAAGCGCCAACCACCATGTCGAATCGAACATCAGCCTCGACCAGGGCCCGCAACATGCCCACCTGCACCGCACCCAGACTGCCGCCGCCAGCGAATACGATTGCGGTTTTGCTCGCCATGCTCGAAGTCTCTGTGCAGCAATGTATCGACTGAGTGTAGCTGGCGGGTCGGCGTTGCTTGCGGGTGTTGGTCAGTGAGGATCGAAGATCCGGCTCACACCCACACCATCAAGCACGGCATCGATCAGCGCACGCGCCGTCTCGATGTGCTGACCAGCGCCGCACACCAGGGAGCGGTCGTTGAGCGTGAGGTGATCGACCGCATCGCTGACCGTAGCCTCGGCACATTGCAGCAGATGGCACGCATGCAGCAGCGCTTCTTCGGCGGGAATACCGGCACGGACAGTGAACATGCGATTAGTGCCGAACGGGGTGTTGGCGGTGGTGGCGTTGGAAAGGTCGAGACTGGGGGGATCGGGGACGAGCTTTTTCATGGTTGACCTCTATGTATGAGTGGAACAACCACGCCTCGCTGCTAAACGAAGGGTGGCAGCTGTACGCGGGTTAGCAGACCGGTCATAGAGGAACCCGGCGCACCCGAAGGCGCCCCACGTACAACCGCCATATCAGCGGTGTGCCGTCGACCTCATATGAATGTTCCGGACTGCTAAATCCGCTCGTTGGATTTTCCAACGACGACAGCAGACTAGGGCCATGAAGGGCCCGGCACAACAGAGCAACGGCGGCGGAAGTATGATTCAGAACGGTCTGACAGAAAACACCTACAATCTCGCGATTTGTCGATGCTGGTTGTGGGGGCGTTCTTGCGGGCGCTATCGCGGGGCAAGCCCGCTCCCACTGGCGATCTCACACTCCCGGTGGGAG